>DAOVUO010000082.1 GCA_030632545.1 Bacteroidales bacterium | reverse complement strand
TTGTTGTCAATCATTTCGTCAATTGCAGGATAATCTGAACCAATAACAGGTATTCTTTTTGCATAAGCCTCAAGTATGACAAGTGGTGCAGCTTCGTTTGATGTGGAAGGAAGTATCAGCATGTCCCAATTGTCCATTACTATGTTTATTTCTTTATGTGATAAATTTTCCATCCAATTTGAATAACCTAGATTAATGAATTTAGCTTTCATCTGTTCATAAAAGTCAAGCTCACTTTTATCTGGAATTGTTATGATTTCTAGATTAATATTGTTGTTGAGAAAAGGAGCTGATAATGCTTTGAGTAATACTTGAGCGCCTTTCGAGGGATTCATTCTTCCAATAAAACCTAGATTGAGTTTATTGGAATTTATAGGATTTTCCTTTTTTGTAAACTTATGCGTATCAATTGCTTGAATCAGAATCCGGGTGTTTTTTACATTATTTATATGATATGCTTTTTCAATCCAATAAGCTATGGCTATGCACTTATGTGTATATTTTCTTAAAGAGCTCATGCTCTCAAGTTTGTTTGGAATTATATTCAGGCTTGGTAATTTAAATATTAAAGGTGTTTTTGACAGAGTAGAAGCGACTATTGCACCTGCATAAGATTTTATTTTTGAGTGTTTTAATGAAGCAAAACACGCAGAGCATCTGAAAGTTTTGATTTTAGCATCACATTGTTTTTTACCAAAGAGTCGTAAATCACCCCTTGCACAAAAGATTCCGCCTAGGTGAGCTGTGAAAAATACTTTTGCACCAAACTCGTATGCTGCTTTTAAATGAAAATGAGTGTAAGAACGAGAGAAGGAATGAAGGTGGATTATGTCAGGAGATAATTTGTAAATTGTATTTTTGAAAGAATTTAGGTTTGAAGGATTTTTTAGGCCGTTTAACTCTGCTGTGCTTATTATTTCTGGAACGTTTAACGCAAAAACCTGAATATCCTCGTATTCATAATTATATGATTCTTTTCTAATTGTTGCAATGATAACTGAAACTGACCAGTTTTGCTCTATTAAGCCTTTTGCAAGGTTGAGGACATAAGTTTCTGTTCCTGCTCTATGGGTGGGGTAAAAGTTTTCGAGAATGAAAGTGATTTTCATACATCTATTTTTTAGCTATACCTTGATTTATACCGTTCTGCTTTTAAAATTCTGCTTTTAGAGAAAACGAAATCATGTTAAAAGTCCGTTGGCATATCTAAATTTAGGAAAATAATTTTCACAATTTAGATATTTAATTTGTGTTCGTTTTTATTAATACATAAAACCAAACAACCATATAGGTATTTTGTTTGCAAATCCTATTTCGATACCATCCATGGCAATATATGAATTTGGAATATTTGCAATTTGCTTATTATTTTTATTTTTCCCTCCAACTTCAAATATGTATTTATTATCAATTTGAAAATCACCTTGTTTAGGATAGTTTACAGAATGATTAACCGCTAATTGATTTAGTAAAAAAGTTTCACGTAATGTCCCTTGATTTACTAAATTTGGTACTATGCAGTACATTAGATTTGTATTGTTTAAAAATATTTTATCGGGCTTATTAAATATTCTGTCACCTACTGCTTTTGTGCTTAGGGTATGTATCAAGTCTGCCTTTTCCAGAAAATTAAGGTATTTTATTAGTGTTCGGTAGTCAGCAACCAATAGTTGAGAAGCTAATTTACTTAAATTAGGCGTATATGGCACTGTTGATGCTAGTAGCGAAAACAATTTTTTTAATCTTAAAGATGTTTCAAAACTAATATCCGAAACAGCTGGAATATCTGTTTCTATGATAACATTTATAATTTCATTGATTCTATCATAATACTTATTTGTATCCTCATTATAAAACGGATATAGTCCAAATTTTAAGTATTTCTTGAAATAGAGTAGAATTTTTATAGATGATGTGATTTTAGGGGAGATTGTATTGTGATTTTTTATTATATCTTCTAGGCTTATAGTAGGGTATTTTAG
Source organism: Bacteroidales bacterium (assembly GCA_030632545.1). Lineage (GTDB taxonomy): Bacteria > Bacteroidota > Bacteroidia > Bacteroidales > DYOH01 > DYOH01. The sequence continues at coordinate 6,729 of DAOVUO010000082.1, read as the reverse complement.
GATTTTATTAAATTCAAGATATTCACGAAACGATAAAACAGCCAAATAGTAGCTTGCTTTTCGCCTACTCAAATCACCAATTCCTTTGTATAATTGCAAAATAGAAGAGCCTGAATATATTACATATAAGTCTGGATATGAATCGTATATGTTTTTTATTTCTTGAGACCAATCTAAATCTCTTTCTTTTTTTGGATATTTGTGTACTTCATCTATAAACAAATACTTACCACCATATTTATAAAAATAGTCACATAAGTCTATTAATTTATGTTTATAAAAGTAGGCATTATCTAACGAGATATATAAAACATTTTTTGTTTTTTCTTTTAACTCAGATGCTTTCTGTAGCATTAAGGTTGTTTTACCTACGCCTCTTGCACCTTTTATCTCAATTAAGCGATTATTCCAATTTATTTTAGAATAAAGACTGCGATAAAATCCTTTATTGACTGATTTTAATAGGCGTTCGCTGATTTCAAGTAATTGTTCCATTAATTGAATTTTTACAAATATAGTATTTTGTGTAATGGATTACAAGATTTAATTTATATTTACGTTATTGATTACGTGACATATTGTTGTTTTACGTAGTCTAATACATTAATTTGGATGATAAAAATGTTGTGTGCTTTTTCCAACAGTCGCAATTATAACTGTATTTGACCAGTTTTGCTCTATTAAGCCTTTTGCTTTAGGTTGAGAACATAAGTTTCTGTTCCTGCTCTATGGGTGGGGTAAAAGTTTTCGAGAATGAAGGTGATTTTTAATGATATTTAACTAGCATATTTTTTTGTTTTGAAAAATAACCAAGCTAATGAATGTGCTCTTCCTTCTTCTATACAGATATCTCTTTCAAATGAAGATAAATTTGAAATCTCTTTTTCGTGAATTTTCATTTTTTCAGCTTTAGATTTTACATAAAAAATTTCAACACCGTGAGTATCTTTAAATAAGTCCAATAAATAATTTGTAACTCCATGGACTGCTAAATCGTGTGTTTCAATTATTAAATCAGAATTTGAAAATTTATTTAAATTATTTTTATCAAACAACTGTTTCTCACAACCTTCACAATCACAAAAGATTAGACTCCTGTTTTTTTCATCAAGTTTCTCAAATGTTTCAATATTTGTATTCAATATGAAATGTAATCTATTATTGACCTTGTTTTTTTTAGCAAAATCAGTAATAATACTTTCATATTTTGGATTTATATCATAAGCATATACTATAGCATTTTTAAACATTATAGCAAAACCAACAGAATAATAACCTTCAGCACTTCCAATATTAATTATAGAATGGTAATCTTCAGTTAATTTTAGTTTATTAATAAGTGGGAAAAGTTCGGATTCGTAAGTGCCTAATAATTTTGGATATAAAGCACTTCCAAAAGAAATAAAATCAGGGTACTTAAGCCCCTTAAATGGTCCTGATTTTATAAGCAAGTTGTCGAAATAGTTATTAAGATTTATTATTGCTTTTGCATATTCATTTTTTTTTCGATAAAATTCAAAACTTTTGCATATTTTTATTAGAGGTTTTATGAAGAACCAAATTATATTTTGCCTAGTTAATGATAAAATTATTTTTCTAATTATATTTTTCATATTTATTTTTTTAACGATTAATTAAATGCCATTCCCAACCTTTTTGCCACATTTTATGTCTTATTGGTCCGACATAATGCCTTACTGCAAGTTTTTTGGTATTTGAATTTAATTTAAACTTGAAATGATCAGACATTTCTACTTTGAATAATCTCGGGTCGAAAGGCAACGTATTTGCGTTTGATGAATTAAAATATGCAATATGAACAGATGTTTGGTCGTAAAAATCGTATTTACCAGTTAAATTATTTATGTATTCTAATGCTGGTAACCACTCAAAATTATTTTGAATAAATAATAATCCTGAATTTAATTGGTACATATCCTGTTGCTTTGTATTCAGATACTTTGTATCTAAACAACACCAATCATTATCTACAGAAAAATAATTACAAGAGTTTGGTTTTAATAAATGTAAATATTCTTTAAATTTTGGATAAAAAATCAAATCGGAATCACAAAAAAGAAAAGGATTTTCAGATTTATAATTAATAATAGTATATGTTTTGCGACCTATATTGTAATTTGTTGTATATTTATTTAAGGCTTCTTTAAAATTAGGATATAGAAGTTTATTATCATTCCAATTCTTAATTTCTACAAAATCGAAAATATCACGGATTTGTTGTTTCTGAACATCATTGTATGTACCATCTGAAAAAACAATCCATTTTTCAGGAATTCCAATATTTTCAACAAAAGAAAGAATAGATAATATTTGTTCTTCAAAATGCTTACTCCCAGAAATACTTATTATATCAAAAGTAGAATTGATTTGTTTATTATTTCTGAAATTAATTTCCTTTCTTTCAATTAAAGAACGAAATTTTGCTCTGTTAATAAATCCTATTTTTTGACAAATTTTCTTAGTAATATATCCTTGTCCTTTAATTCGCATTATAAATTTCTCATTGTTTTAGGTAATAAAGCCCAAAATATATCAACAATATTTATATCACATTTTATAATAATATTTTTTATTTCATTGAACTTAAATTGAAAAAAATATTTCATTGCTTTTCTAGAAAGTATTGTTTTATAATTTCTATATATTTGTTTTCTTTTTTCTTTTTCAATTTTACTAGTATTAAAAATGAGAGACTTATGTATTTGGTAATTAAAAAAAATGTATTCGTTTTCTCTCTTTTTAATTTCTTGATCATTGTGTTGTCGCCAATAAAATAAATCTTTTTGAAATAAAACAATTGGTTTATTCAGCGTAGCTCTTAAATTAAACTCAAAATCTGAAGCTACTCCAAAATCTTGAAACTTATTAATTTCATTAAAAAAGACAGTATCATATATTGTCCCAGAAGGACCAGCATATAGAAAACCTTTTGTGAAAAAATGATAGTCTATCGCTTGTTGTGAATCTACAAGTAGCGGATATTTATCAATGTTTTTATAATTATGTGAAGAAAAACCAATTCCTGCCTCAGGAAATTTTTCCATTGCACTTACCATCACTTCTAGTCCATGTGGATATATTATATCATCTGAATCTAAGTATTTTATGTATTTACCTTTTGCATATTCAGCGGCTTTATTTCTATTTGGGAATTGTCCTAAATTATCTTCATTTACATAAAGGGTTATGCGTTTATCTTTTTGCTCATATCCTCTAGCAATTTCAACCGATTTATCTTTAGAGCAATCATCTACAATAATAAGCTCAAAATTAGTGTACGATGAGGCTAAAACACTCTCAATTGCTTCTGCAATATATTTTTCACGATTGTAAACTGTCATTAGAACAGATACTAGCGCTTGTGTATTTTTGTGTTTCACCTTAGTTTGATTTCAAAATAATTTTAAATGTATTTTTTTGTACTTTGAGAAATATAAACAAGAATATATCTGAATTTTATTTAATACTTCATGGTTTTCTATTTACACAAATGTACAAAATCTTTATTAAATGGAATCGCTATGTTTAAACACTCAAGATTTATAAGAATTTTATAATTATGCTTTTCACTAGCAATTAGCTCTACATAATTATTCTCTCGCCTAGTTCTTTAGCAATTAAGATGTTTACATCTTTTAGGCGCATTAATCGGTGTATTAATTCATCTACAGCCTTAGCTTCTTTGGTTAGTGCCATCTCTTTATTAATAGCTTGCATTAGCGACTGAATTTTTTTGTATTTGTATTCCCACAAGGTTTTTGGGATGTTTATCTTTAGGTCTATTTTATCTAAATTTACTATTCGGTCGCCTTTGTTCCAAATTTTACTTAGCTCATAACTATCAGATAGTAAGTCGGCAGATAGTTGGCTAATTTGCGGATTACTATGATTTACAAAATGCTTTTGTGGTTGGTATTTCTCATTATCGCAATTTTTCCAGTATTCTTCATATATTTTGTAGTACAAATCGTTAGTAGGCTGTAATTCGTCTTCGGCATTAATAAAAGAGAATATATATTTAGCAACTTTTATTGTTTTCTCCTCGGTAAGCTCTAATCCAAACTCTTCGTTATCGAGGTGAGTAAACATTATTTCGTGCCCATAATTAAGTAAAAAGTGAATAACAACTTTTTCATACTCCTCTAGGGAACTGCCTTTTATGCTTAGTTTTTTTTGCTCAACAGCCTGCTGTGCTCCTGTACGTGCGTATTGCGATTTAGAATTAGCATTAAGTTTTGCCGCAATTTTTTTTCCTACTTCAGCATAAAGAGTTTGTTCGGGAACATTTATTGATTGTGCCAGCTCACGAATAAAAACGCTACGTGTGATAGAGTCGGGGATAAGTGCAACCGAATGTACTATAGATGAAATGGCTTGCGCTTTTTTGATGGGGTCGGATTTAGTTTCATCCATCAGAAGCTTAGCCTTAAACTGAATAAAATCTTTTTGTGATGATTCTATAAAGTTCATAAATTCTTCTACCGATAGCTTTTGAGCAAAGGAATCGGGGTCTTCGCCATCTGGTAATAGTACAACTTTTACATTTAAACCTTCGGTCAAAATCATATCAATACCACGCAAAGAGGCTTTTATTCCAGCTGCATCACCATCATAGAGCACCGTTAAATTTTGGGTAAAGCGAGCTATTAGTCTAATTTGATTTGTAGTAAGCGATGTTCCTGATGAGGCTACAACATTCTCAATTCCAGCTTGGTGCATCGAAAGCACATCAGTGTAGCCTTCTACTAAAAAGCATTTGTCTTGTTGATTGATGGCCTTTTTAGCTTGAAATATTCCATATAGAATATCGCTTTTGTGGTATATTTCCGAATCGATAGAGTTTAGGTATTTGGCAATTTTTTTATCATTGCGCATAATACGCCCACCAAAGCCAATGGTATTTCCAGTAAGGTTATGAATAGGGAATAATACTCTACCATGAAATCTATCGTATTGATTATGTTCACCCTTAATTGTTAGACCAGTGGCAACCAAATAATCAAGATGATAGCCTTTTGATTGTGCATGTTTTGAAAACGCATCTCTAGCTTCGGGCGAGTAACCCAATTGAAATTTTTCTATTATATCGCCTCTAAAACCCCGTTCTTTAAAGTATGCGCCACCAATAGATTTTCCTTCGTTGGTATGTAAAAGTTGCTCACTAAACCACTTTTGGGCAAATTGTGAGAGCACCATCATTGATTCACGTTGGTTTTTTTGTGCAATTTCTTGTGCGCTTAACTCACGTTCTTCAAATTCTATATTATATTTTTTAGCCAGAAACTTAAGTGCCTCAGGGTAGGAGAGATGCTCATGCTCCATTACAAAATTAACTGGTGAACCGCCTTTACCACATCCAAAACATTTAAATATTCCTTTGGCAGGAGATACTACAAACGAAGGAGTTTTTTCGTGATGAAATGGGCACAATCCTTTGTAAACTGTTCCGGCACGTTTAAGTTTTACGAAATCCGAAACAACATCTACAACATCCATTGTATCAAAAATACGCTGTATAGTTTCTTGGGGTATCAATACTGTATAATTTAGCGTATAAAATTAGCAATAAACAGCAGGTAAAACAAATTACTATTTTCCCCACTTAATACTTTTTAGCTTGTTTTCTATAACTGCATTGCTCTGGTGTATGTAAATCATGCTAATTTTTATATCCGAATGACCTGCTAGGACTAAATATCTTTTAAAAATTGTGTTTTGGATATTCCTAAACATCTTAAATGTTGCTTGATAATGAATTCAGGTATTGGCTCAATATGTGTCTGAAAAACAATTGGTCTAGTGCAATTTGGGCATTCCCATATTTCATGTCCACCATTTGTTCTAAGGTAAGTGCATTTTTTTGCTTTAAGGAATTTGCGATAAGCTTTTAATTTGATGTTTTGAATTTTACTCATTAGCTTATTGGTATTTGGTACATCTGCTCCATTTGGTTGTTTAACTCAGGAATCTCTTTTAGTTTTGCATTTATATTTTTCCTTTCAGGCGGAGTAATTTTATTATCTTCTACATTCCAACCAAGCTTTTTTAAATCTGTAATCAAAGTATTGTGTGTAATTGTATAGCGAAAATATTCGTTAATTACAATCTTAAACGAATCGTGAGCGGATTGTAGGGTTTTACCATATCCTGTTAAATCTAGTTCAGGCGCATACACAAAGTAAAGAATATCTTCTTTGTAGCTAACTATTTTAATTGAAATATTTATTTTTATCATTGTTCTAGGTTTTACACAAATATACGAAATTATTTACTTCCATTTGATTTGTTTTAACTTATTTTCTATCACAGCATTGCTCTGGTGTATGTAAATCATACTAATTTTTATATCCGAATGCCCTGCTAATTGTGAACAGAATGTATGCCTACTTATGTAAAATGTCAATCGTTCCTCAATATCTGCTAGCGTATCAATTAGTTTTAAAATACGGTTTACATGCTGACTAGTAGGACTAGAGAGGGTATGTGCATTACTGTCATTGTAGTATTTTCTTTGAATTTCGGCAGATTTGCCGCCAAATAAATTTGAAATTGGTAGTTATATATTTTTAGTTTAAAAAAAAACAATTCCCAGTCATTGGGAGTGCTGCTATAAATTCGTATATTTGCAATAAATAATATTATTAAGATAAACGTGCATGATTAAATTACCTTATACAGTTGATAACATAGAACTTATTCAGGAATTTA
>DAOVUO010000384.1 GCA_030632545.1 Bacteroidales bacterium | reverse complement strand
CGAGAACTTTGTCAAAGTTCGTTTTTCAAGTTAAATACCTGGGCATAAGCACTTAACGTGTTTATTAGCCACAACTTTGACAAAGTTTAACTGCCTGACTCTGAACATCGGGGAAGTATTACATATAGTCTCAATCTAATTCACAATTCTATTTCACTTTAGAATTTAATTTATAAATTATCATTCATGTTTTAACTAAGAGTTGTATATTGCTTTTAAATTTAATTTTTTGTTTATGACACAAACATCAGAGAATCAAAATAAGGATAAACTATATTATACCATTGGCGAAGTAGCAAAAATGCTTGATTTATCTACTTCCTTAATTCGCTATTGGGAAAAGGAATTTGATATAATAAAGCCTAAAAAGAATAAAAAAGGGAATAGACATTTTACTACAGGAGATATTGATAGTATAAAATTAATATATCATCTTGTAAAAGAGCGTGGAATGACGCTTAAAGGAGCTAAACAGAAACTGAAGGAAAACAAAGGTGGAACAGAACATAATTTTGAAATTATTCAGAAACTTCAGGATATTAAAGACATGCTTTTATCTATGAAAAAAGAGCTTGACGATTAAAGTTTTGAAATAATGAAATTAGCTCAAATTACTAAGATTATTGAAGAATTTGCTCCTCTTAATTATCAGGAATCGTATGATAATGCAGGATTAATTGTCGGTAGTTTTGATTTAGAAATTACTGGAATAATAATCTCACTTGATGTTACCGAAGCTGTTGTTGACGAAGCAAAAGCAAAAAACTGTAATCTAATAATTGCTCATCATCCAATTGTTTTTTCTGGTCTAAAGCGATTAAATGGTTCTAATTATATTGAGCGAACAGTAATTAGTGCCATTAAAAATGATATTGCCATTTATGCTGCACACACAAATATAGATGCAGTAGAACAAGGTGTTAACGGTAAAATTTGTGAAAAATTAGGCTTAAAAAATTGTAAAGTATTGGATCAGAGTAAAAATACTTTACGAAAAATAGTTACTTTTGTACCTAATAAACAAGCAGATAAACTAAGAACTGCCTTATTTAATGCTGGTGCTGGACATATAGGAAATTATGATAATTGTAGTTATAATTTATCTGGACAAGGTAGTTTTAGGGCATTAGAAAATACTAAACCATATATTGGTAAACCTGGGGAACTGCATTTTGAGCCTGAAATTAGAATTGAAACAATTTTTCCTATTCACTTACAATCCAAGGTGATTAAGGCATTGAAAAATACACATCCTTACGAAGAAGTAGCTTATGATATTTATGCTTTGGAGAATAAAAATGAGCATATAGGTATTGGAATGGTAGGCTACTTGGAGCAGGAAATTGATGAATTGGATTTTTTAAAACAAATAAAAAATACTTTTGATGCAAAAATGCTTCGTCATACACCTTTTTTGAATAAAAAAGTAAAAAAAGTTGCTCTTTGCGGCGGAAGTGGTTCGTTTTTGCTAAATAAGGCTATTGCATCAGGTGCAGATGTTTTTTTGAGTGCTGATTTCAAATATCATCAATTTTTTGATGCAGATAATAAGATTTTAATTGCTGATATTGGACATTATGAAAGTGAACAGTTTACAAAAGAAATTTTTTATGAGTTACTTACAAAAAAAATAACTAATTTTGGCATCCAAATTAGTGAAATAAATACAAACCCGGTTAATTACATATAAAATGGCAGAAGGAAAGCAAGGAAATACCAAAGAAATTACTATTGAAGAGCGATTATTAGCTCTTTTTCGTTTGCAAAAAGCAGATTCTAAAATCGATAATATTCAATTTCTTCGTGGTGAATTACCTTTTGAAGTTAGTGACTTAGAAGACGAAATTACTGGTTTAGAGACACGTATTAAAAATTACAAGGAAGAGGTTACAGTCCTTAAAAAAAGTATTACAGCAGAAAAAAATAGAGTTTCGGATTCAAAAGGAAAAATTAAGGAGTACGAAGTTAAACTTAATGAAATTCGTAATAATAGAGAATTTGATTCGCTTAACAAAGAGATTGAGTATCAAGGACTTGAGATTGAGCTGGCTGACAAGCACATTAAAGAGTTTACAAAAGCAATTGATGTGAAAAAAGTTCAAATCACTGAGGCTGAAACAGTACTAGGGGATAAAAAAGAAGATCTAACTGTTCGTAAATCTGAATTAGAGCAGATTGTTGGTGAAACTCAAAATGAGGAAGTTGACTTAAAAAAATTATCTGATGATTTATCTCTAGTAATTGAGCCACGTTTATTACAAGCTTATTTACGAATTCGTAAAAGTGTGCGTAATGGATTAGCGGTTGTTAAGGTTGAGCGTGAAGCTTGCGGCGGTTGTTTTAATAAAATTCCACCTCAGCGTCAGCTTGAAATAGCTCAGCGTAGGAAAGTTATTGTATGTGAGCATTGCGGTAGAGTTCTTGTTGACAAAGGTTTTGAAGACGAAGTAGTATAAAAAATACTGAAATTTTATTAGCCTTCTATTGCATTGCATTAGAAGGTTTTTTATTTTGTGACATTATGAAAGATTTTTGGATAAATAAGCCAATTGTGGCAATGATACATATTGAAGCACTTCCTGGTGCGCCACTTTCGAAAAAAAGCCTAGGTCAAATTTATGATAAAGCAGCACGAGAGCTCGAAATTTATCTAAAAAATGGTGTACAAGCTATTATGATTGAGAATATGCATGATGTGCCTTATCAAAATAGGAATGTTGAGCCAATTACTGTTGCCGCAATGACTACAATTGCAACATTATTGCGACTGCAAAGTGATATTCCAATGGGATTACAAATTTTAGCTGGTGCAAATAAAGAAGCACTATCTGTGGCTTTTGCATCAAGCTTTAATTTTATTCGTGCCGAAGGTTTTGTTTTTGGACATTTGGCCGATGAAGGCATGATGAATGCCGATGCGGCTGAATTATTGCGCTATCGGAAGCATATTGGGGCAGAACACATTAAAGTATTTGCAGATATAAAAAAGAAGCATTCTTCGCATGCAATTAGTAGCGATATTTCAATAGAAGAAATGGCAAAAGCAGCTGAATTTTTTCTTGCCGATGGTTTAATTGTTACAGGAACAAGTACAGGCGAATCTGCAAGCGAAAAAGATGTTGAAGCAGTTAAGAATGCTGTAAAATCACCTGTGTGGATTGGTTCAGGAATTACGGCTAATAATTTAGCAAATTATTTCTCCCAAGCTGATGGTTTTATTGTTGGTTCATCTTTAAAAGTGAATAATCATTGGGCAAATAATGTTGACAAAGATAAAGTTAAGGCTCTTACAAATATGAGAGAGAAATTGATGAATAAAAGTTGATAAAAAATTTCTTGTATTCCTTCTTATTATTCAAATATATTTTATTTTAATATTACTCGCTTACTAAATTGCTTGTTGAAAAAGAACCATGAAATGGTTCAATTTAAATAGCCACGGGTGCAACCCGTGGAGTAATAATGCGTAGTAAATATCAACGCTGAAAGTGTTGAATCTGTTTAAGTCGAATTAATATATTTACGAGAATTAATTGACCCCTTTCAGGGTTCTTCTCATTACTTTTGCTTTTTTCCACGGGTTTCACCCGTGGCTATTGAAATTCAATCCCTTCGGGATTATAGCCT
>DAOVUO010000260.1 GCA_030632545.1 Bacteroidales bacterium | reverse complement strand
GGATTGCGCACTTCAAATACTTCTTTTGGATTATAATTCAAATTTCGGCCAGTTTTGTAGCGTAAGTTAGTTGATGTTTGCCTATCGCCAACTACTTTAACTGGATTTTGTACTCGCACAGTACCGTGGTCGGTAGTAATAACAATTTTTATTTTTTCGGTACTTAATTCCTTAAAAAGCTCAAGCAATGGTGAGTGCTTGAACCAAGATATGGTTAAGGTTCTGTATGCCGCTTCATCTTTTGCTAATTCGCGAATCATTTTTAAATCGGTACGTGCATGCGAAAGAATATCAATAAAATTGTAAACTAATATGCTTAATTGGTTTCCAAGAAATTGGTTTTTGTTCTCTAATAGCTTTTTCCCCGATTTATTATTCAATATTTTACTATAATAGAATTTGTCGGTGAATCCCTGACGTTTAAGAAATTTAGTTAATAATTCTGTTTCGTTAAGATTTTTGCCACCATCTTCTTCATCGTTTAGCCATAAGTCGGGGAATAGCTTTTCTATTTCGGAAGGCATAAGTCCCGAGAAAATTGAGTTACGGGCGTATTGTGTTGCAGTTGGCAAAATAGCGCAATATATTTCCTCGTTATCAACATTATAATATTCCGAAAGAATAGGTTGTAGTGTTTTCCATTGATCAAAACGCAAATTGTCGACAAGTATAAATACTACTTTTTCATTATTTCGGAGCATCGGAATAACACGTTGCTTAAACAAAGTATGCGACATTAACGGACGCTCATCAGATTTAGAATGAAACCAATCAACATAATTTTTTTGTATAAACTTAGCAAAAGCAGTATTGGCTTCTGATTTTTGCATCAGTAGCACCTCGTCCATGGTGTTGTCGTTAGCCTCATTAAGTTCTAGTTCCCATTTAACCAAAGCAGTATAAATAAGTTTCCACTCCTCCCAAGTTCTTGCATCATTTATATCCATGCTAAGTTTGGTGAAAGTTTGTTGATATTGGCTCGTAGTAGTTTGAGTTACTAATTGTTTGTGTTGTAAATGTTTTTTAAGTGTAAGTATAATTTGCTGATTTTTTACTGGTTTTATAAGGTAATCACTTATTTTTCTACCAATAGCTTCGTCCATAATATTCTCAGCTTCATTTTTAGTAATCATTACTATTGGAAGATTAGGACGAATGTCTTTAATTTTAGTTAATGTATCTAATCCTGAAAGACCAGGCATATTTTCATCTAAAAAAACAATATCAAATTCTTTATTGCTAATTATATCCACAGCATCGTAGCCGTTATTTATTGTATCTACTATATAGCCCTTTTCTTCGAGCATTAGTATTTGTATTTTTAGAAATTCTATTTCATCATCTATCCACAGAATTTTATAGTTCGGACTCATAGGTTTATTTTTGAGATTACTTATCTTATTTGCTAAGATAAAACTTTTTATAGAAAGTTTGATATAAAAACAAGTCGCCTTCGGTTTTTAATTTCGAAAAGTTAGTTTTACTAATGATGTACATTCCGAAATCTTTCTCGTTTTGTTTTTTTAATTGAATAAGTGAGCGCTTTGCATGATCTATAAAAGCTAGTGTTTTGTTTTTGTTATTAAAAGTGCGAATAACAATAAGGCTCATTTTATCAACAGTTTCTGCTTCTATTTTCAGATTAAGTTTTGCATAATCATCAATACAAATATTAAATAAATCAAAACGTAATCGGTTTATATCTAAAGTAGTGTTTTGAGCATAAAAAACAGCCCAGTGTTCTTCTTCTGGCTTAAAATTAAATATTGATGAGGCTTTTCTTAATTGTGCATTTTCAATGTTTTGTGAATTAGTACTGTTTGCACTTAAAATGTTAGATAGAATGTCTTGTGCCTTTTGTGCTTCAATACTTCCTTGGTAACTTTTAGTAATGCTTTCGAGCTCAGATATATAATTGTCTATTTGTCCTTGCCTAGCTGTGGCAAATGCATGAAGTAAATTAAACTTGGGAATAAGTTCATGTGTAGGAAATTGTTTTTCTGCTTGTTCCGTTAGCTCAATTACATCGCTATATAGCATATTCTCGTAGGCAATATAAGCTTTTTCATAAAGAATTTCTGCTTGTTTAATTTCTGCTTTAAGCTGTTCTAAATAATCTGGATTGTTTAAAACTTTAGCATAAGTACTTTTTGGAAATGTAGCTATTAAGTAATTTTTCCATCTATTACTTAGCATTACATTATTTTGTTGCGTGTATATTAAGTATAGTTTATATGCTGTTTGTGGGGCAAATTCATGTGATGGAAAACGGCTTAAGAGTTTATTAAAAATTTCAGCAGCAAGCTCAGTTTCGTTAAGTTTATCGTTGTACACATTTCCTGCATTGTATAATGCCGAAGCTATTAGTTGGTTTGATACTAATATTGAGCTATCGTTTAGCGGAAGGTGTTGTAAATAGTATTCAGGCATTTTATCAGTAAGCTCTTTAGACTCATTGTTTGTTCCAGTTTCTTCGTTATTATTAAAGAAATCTTCGGCTACAATCTTTTTGTTAGAACGCCGCCAATTATCTTCTATTTTACGAGCTCCCCAACGCTTTTTAAAATCAGTTGAACCATAACTTACAGATGTTTGATTATAAAAATACCACTTTCCTGATTGTCCTGATATAGGTACAATTCCTTGTTCATTTTGATTTTGTAAATTACCTGCTAAACTTAGTTGTTGTTGTTTTTCTTCTGCTTCTCTTTGTTTTATTTCATCAATAATTCCATAAACAATATTCATTCTATCTTTTTCCGACATCTTGGCTACTTTTTGCAAGCTATCTTGGTTCTGAATTGTATTCAAATTATCTATTAATACTTTTAAATTACGTGTTTGTTTCGATAATTCCGCATATCTACTGTATGACTCATCCAAAAAATTCATTGTGCTATCATAATATGCACCAGATGGAAGGTAGTTTGATGCTTCAAAATAAATATCTGCTAGGGCAAGATAAGAAAGAGCCTTTTGAGTTCCTTCGGCATTTGGGCTTTGAGCCGATAATTTATAGTATTCAATAGCTTTTGGTTTATCGCCTTTTGTAATCGAAAGTTTTGCTAGAGCGTAGTATATTTGCGATTGAAAATCTGAATTTTTTATATCCTTTAGCATTTTAAGCAAATCTTTTTCCAAATTATCACTATTTTGATTTGCATCTAGTATTAGCGCACTATTTATTTGTGCATAAAACGACATCTCGTAGCTAACTTGCATTTTAATAACAGCAGCATAATAGTCTCTTGCTATTTTTTTATTTCCTTTTATAGTATGTAGTTGCGCTAATATGTATGATAGGCGTGATTTAAGCTCTTTGTTTTTAGTCAGTTCAAGGCTGCTTTTAAGTAATGGAATAAGCTTGTCATACTCTTGTTGTTCTAAGTAATAATCTGCTTGTGCTAAATTAAAGTTAAGCTTTTTCTTTTCAGGAAATTTCTTATTGTTTTTAATAATATTGATTTGTTCTTTAGCATCGCTCATTCTATTACTCTCAACGTATGTTTTTACAAGCCATATATGAGCATCGTAAACCCGGTCTTCTTTGGAAAACTGGTTAATTATATGCTGAAATGAGTTAATAGCTTTTGGGTAATCTTCCTTATAGAAATTGCTTTTACCTATAAGAAAGTAGCTATCGTCGACCCACCTACAATATTCATTTTTTTTGTAATACTCACGCTCTCTTGGTGTCATTTCTCTGTTGGCAGGGCGTTTGGGCTTAGCCTTTAAAGAGTGCATTTTAATTACTTTTAATGATTTTTTTATAGATTTATCCATATCGGAAGAAAGTGGCGTTAGATAGCTTTTGTTTTTGTATTTATATATGGGTAGAATTTCGTTATAGTTGTCTTTATAATTATTATCTAGGTTTAGCATAGCTGATTTAAAGCTTTCTTTTCCATTAAAATAAACATTGTATCGAGCTGTAACATTATGAAAAGTCCGAGTAATTGCCGTGTTCTTTTTTGTAGAACAGCTTGAAATTAGAAAAGCAAAAACTGTTAACCCAATTATTTTAAATAGCTTATATTTACTTATCATAGCTAAATTATTTTGTATTATTTTGTCATGTATTGTAAAAACAATCTTACGCATTATTTATTGTTTTTTAGTTATAAAATGTAGTTCAGACTTTTTTATCATTCGCTTTGGATTCATTGTATCTAGCTCTTCGTAAAAAAATGCTCTGTCAATAAATTCACCCGCTGCAACTGATATCAGAAAAACAACAGGAACTATTTCTTGCCACTGTACTGCAAAACCAGTTAAAAGTAGTATAAGTCGAAACGCACTCAATATACTTTTATTTTTATTTTGATAGTAGTTAAGTTCAAAATATCTATAGATAAACAAACCTGCTTTTATTATTAATATTAAATGCGCAAAGTGATAAAATCCTGATGCAAAACCAAAAAACAATATGCCAGATAATGGCGCCGAAGCAGAATGTAATGCTAAATTACCTTGTTCATCATCTATACTGTATACCCTATCAATAGTATATAATGTTATAAAACCAATTACAATTCCAGCTAGTCCAATATGCAATTGTTGCCAAATAAATAAATAAAATATACTTAACCCACTAAATATTACCCATAAAAGTATTTCTCTACTTAGCCAAGAGCCATGTAAATTGAGAATTGCCCTGTAAGCTCTACCTTTTCGCCCTAAGTGTAAAGTACTCATAAGTGTTGAAAAAACAATAAGTGAAGCAAAAATCCATTTGTTAATAAATTCTGTGTATTTGAGCATTCCTACCCATAAGCCTATTAATAAAGGAGCAATAAAAGTAAATGTAGCAAGCGGCCATTCCTTTTTGAATGTAATATGTTTTGTTTTGTTAATTGCATGAATGTCACTTGTTTCAATAGTTTCGTTTGGTTCAAGTGGTTTTGTTCTTCCTTTACTAAGTGG
>DAOVUO010000108.1 GCA_030632545.1 Bacteroidales bacterium | reverse complement strand
TAATTTAATTTTTTGCTGAAATTTTCACTTTCCTATTGGTCAAAATTAGTACAACTGGTAATAGCGTTAATGCTCCAAAGCCTGAACCTACCATACTAATTGCGACTAGTAAACCAAAACTTTGTAGAGGTACTAATTGAGAAAATAACAAAACTAAAAATCCCGCAGCCACTGAAGTTACGTTTATAACTATAGCTTTCCCACTTGTTTTTATAGTATTTTCAATTGCTTTATGGACATCTCCTGTTTCTTTCAAATTAAAATTGAATCCTGTTATCACATGAATTGAATAATCAATACCTATTCCGAGTGCAATACTTCCTACAAGAACCGTTGCAATATCAAGTGGGATTCCTGTTAAACCCATAAACCCAAACAGAACAATTATTGTTGCCACCACAGGAATTGTTGCAAACACACCTTTAGAAAAGGAACGTAATATTAATCCAACGATAACAAGAACAAATAATATTGCTATGATTAAACTACTGAATTGATGTACTTACCAGTCTGTCATTAAGTTTAATATAAACTGAAGGCATTCCTGTTAGCTCAATAGAACAATTATCTGTTGTGTTTTCATTAATAAATTTGCTCATGTTTTTATTAAAGAATTCAATATCTTTTGTATCAACCGATGCAAATTTTGACTGAATGATTCCACGATCTAAATCGCTACTTACCAATTGAGCCATAATGTCTTGTCCATCAAGCAAAAACCACAATTGTTCAATTTTAGCTTTATCATCAGGTATTTTTTTGCCCTCACCCATAGCCTCATTCATTTGCTCTACAAGGTCAGCAATAGATTGAGTCATTTTAATATTAGGGTCTTCTTTCATAAAATCGGCAGTTTTTCTCATTAGCTGCAATACCTCAGGACTTTGCATGTCGCCCTCAAAGACAATAAAAACAGGCATAGAACCACCAAATTTATCTTGCATGATATCTTCGGCTACTCTTGTAGGATTATCATCCTTAAAATAGTCGGCCATATTTACACTGGTTTCAATGAAGAACATTCCAACAATACTCAAAAGAATCAATCCTCCCCATGTTAAGGATATATATTTAGGGTGCTTGAATAATATATTTACAAGAGGTTGAAGAATATAATTACTTATAAAGTTTGATTCATTTTCTTGTTCTACACTATCTGCTTTCTTATACATCGAAAATGCGGAAATAACAGCTGGTACAAAAAATATTGAAAGTACTAATGCGATTAAAGTACCAAGTGAAGTAAATATACCAAAATCACGAATCATGGTAAGATAAGCTCCAAAAACAAAAGAAATAAATCCAATTGCTGTTGTTACAGAAGCAAGAATTACTGGAACAATAATGTATGCAAGTGCTTTAAGTAAGGCAATTTTTCGGTCTTTTTCATTACTTAAATTAATACTGTTAATTACGTGGATAGTATATGCACTACCAACAGCAAGTAGTATTATTGGAATTATATTTGAAATAATAGTTATTTCATATCCTGTTAATACCAATATGCCAAGTGTCCAAATAACAGCGAGAGCGGCTGTAAGTAAAGGCATTACAACGCCACGTAAAGAACGAAAACTCAAAAATAAGATAAGTGCAATTAAAAGAAATACTATTGGAATAAGCCAAACCATATCAGCCACTATCAAATATGTGATATCATTCATCATCATAGGTAAACCACCAAAATAGAGCGTCTCAGGTAAATTTAATGCTTCAACCTTAGCTTTTACCTCTTTTGCAACTTCCTGTTTATCTGCATCTTCAAGCATAGTAAACAGAATTAAAGTTGCACTACCATCTTCTGAGACAATTGAGCCTTTATACATTTCTTTTGAAAAAACATAAGCTTTCAAATTCTCAAGTTCTTCTTGAGTAGTTGGTAACTCATATTCGTCAACTAATTTGCCAATTTCAAGCCCAAATTCACTTGTTTTAATATCTAAAACATCAGTAATACTTGTTACTGTAGATATTCCATCTGTGATTTTCAAGCTGTCTGTAACTTGCTTAACATGTTCTAATACTTCTGTTTTAAAAATATCATCTGTTTCTAAAACAATCATTCCCATATCATTTCCACCAAATTCAGCACCTATGTTTTTGTATAATTTTGCCACAGGATCATCATCTGGTAATGTGCTAATTATGTCTGAATTAATTGTTATATCCTTAAGCTGATAGCCTAAAAAAACTGTTAGACCTAATACTACGACTATGATTAGCCATTTTATTTTAATAATTACTTCTGCCAATTTATTCATATTCTATTTTTAATTTATTATATTCTTATAGTTAGTTATTTGTACAATTATCGTTTTTTAGTCAATTTATGCAAAAAAAAATTAGCTAAATCTCTTATCCAAGGTAAATTCACTTGGATGCTTTGCACTCACGTTCCGATACAAATTACTAACTTCTATCATAGTTTTTTTTATATCACTAGTATCTCTGATAACACCTTTAATGCCAATTTCCTTTTTGTTATAATCAATATAAGCTACTGTTATTGGGATATTAGCACCTTTTGCCATGTAGTAAAATCCTTTTTTCCAATGATTAGTTTTTGCCAATTGTCCTTCGGGCGAAAGAATGATATGTATTTTTTCAGTTTTATTAATAATATCAACTACCTCGTTTATATATTCCTTATTTTCAGAAACAGGAATAGAACCGTAAAGTCTAAAAAAATATTTCAATGGAAATTTAAAGAATTCCTTTTTTGATAGAAACTTATAATTTAAATCTGTCTGCATTAAAAATAATTTGCCAAAGAAGCCATCTAAATAACTTGTGTGTGGGGCAAATATGATAATGGATTTATTAAAGTCTGGTATGTCAATAGATACATTCCAGCTTAGACCTATTAGTATTTTTTTAGAAATTTTTCCCACTATTTTTTTAATTTTGTTCCATCAATAATAAAGACTGGTGGAATATTTTGCAGACTAACTGAGATATTCGATGTAGAAAAACGCTCTTTAATTAAACTATATATCAACCATGAATACTGATATGTAATAAATTTCCCTCCATCTTTTAGCAGTGTGTATGTTTTATAAATAATTCGTTTTCGTTTTCTTCTTTCAATAAAAGTGAAAGGAATAGTTGAAACAACATAATCTACTTTTTCAATGTCGTATTTATCTTTTAATATTCTAATAGCATTTTTAGCATCTGAATTTATTATTATTAATCGTCTATCATTGATCTTCTTTAAAGAGTTAATGAATTCAATATTAGTTTCAAATGCGTAAAGAATTGTCTCGTTGTCCATTTTATTTAGGAGCTGTTTTGTTATTATACCTCTTCCAGAACCGTATTCTACAATTACTTTTGCATTTTTAAATTTAATTTTATTAAGCATTTTGGTTATGATATGATTAGAGGTTGACGCAATTGCTCCAACATTCTTGTCTTTTATTAATTCTGCTATTAGGATATTATTATTCATAACTGTAGTTTTGTTCTTTTATTGTTTTATAGTCAGTTTTGGGGTAAAAAAATTATCTTTTTTCTATTCCTCTAATTAATATCTTTGTCATAAAATCTAAGCTTTGTCCAATTACATTGCTTTTATTATTCAGAATAAGTGGTATTTCAAGGCCCTTAAGTGCTGTTACTATAGCAAAAGCTGTTTGTTCTTCATTTTCTATATCAAATTCGTTGTTTAAAACACCTATTGTAAGTATTGATTTAACTAGTACTATTTCTTCATTGTCGTATTTTGTTCTAATATTCTCAATGAAACTTAAATAGTTTAGGTAATCATTTTTTAATGCATCATATATGTTTGAAAGTTCACTCAGGGTTTTCATCCTGATTTTTATGTAATTAGTTAGTTTTTCTTTAGCATTTTCGCCTGTTTCAATGGCATTTATTAAGCTAGTTCGCAAGGTTTGAAATTCTTTTTCAACTACACTCTCAAAAAGTTCTTCTTTATTTTTGAAATGGTAATAAACTGAACCTTTGGCTTTATGAGCAGCTTTTGCAATCTCATCAACTGTTGTTTTGTGAAACCCAAATTTGCTGAAGATTTGTCTTGCAACTACAATTATTTGCTCTTTAGTATCATCAATTTTCATATTATACGAACTGACTTATTTTGTTTAATAGTACAAAGATGGTGAATAATTCTCAATAAATCAAAAAGAAATGCAATTACTTTTTAATTGGAATTATAAATGTCTATATCCCAGTAAACTAAATAGAAGAAATTATTTTAACGGAATATATATTTCATTATTCATTCTATACACAGGAATTCTTTTATACGATTTTTCGCTGTATTCCGAGTTGTCGTAAATGAATTTTAGTTGAGCGTAATGCGATTGTGCTAGTTTTTCGTCTTTTATTACTGCCTCCTTCAGTTTTTCCTTTAATTCGGGATGTTTTTCCAAATATTTAATTGCATTTTCCTCAAAACCTAAAGGCGAAAAATACTCACGATGTTCCAATACTTCATCAAAAAAATTCCACTTAAAAAAAGAATCCATTCCTTCAGGTTCAAGCATTTGTACAATATATTCGTTTGATACTTGATTGGTGAAAATTACATAATCACCCTCAAAACATTGAATTTGCATTTGTTTTGAGCTTATTTTTAAGTTTGATAGCGTATTTTGTCCTTGCTGTTGTCGTTTTGATTTTTGGTATTCATCAGCATAATAAACAGTTAGCTCAAGTAGAGTGTCTTTGGCTAATTGCTTCATTTTAACACTATTTAGCTTTAATCTATCAATTATTTCTGGCCAAGCTTGCGGTAAAACATAAGCATAAGGTGCTGTAATTGTTTTTGTTGCAGTATAATCATTGTAAATTCTGATTGTTTTTTCATAAGGCTTGTTTGTGTTGTACTGCAAACGCTTAATTTGAGTTAAGGGACTAATGCTTATTTCGGCTTCATAGCCTTTAAATTTGAAAAAAGTGTAATTGTTTGTGTCTAACTGATATTCAATTGCAAATTCTCTTTTTGTTGTAGTAAATTCATTTGCAAGTTTTTGTTTATTGTTAATTTCAGCAGAATTTTCTTTTGCGAATTTAATTAGTGCTTTTTCAAATAGCCAAACCGACTTAACTCTATCTTTATAATCTTTAAAAATGTGATTTTCAGTCATAAAAGCCATCGAATTAAATAACGAAGCATAACCAGTAGATATTTTTGGGTAATCCATATAAGCACGGATTCCACTTTCTGGGCCTTTTGAATAATCCATAGGATAAACATAAGGTGTTAATTCGTACTCAGTTTTTGCCATTTCCTTAAAAAGTTCAGGAATCATTTTGTTGGTAAAAAATTCGTCGAGTATTTTTGGAAATTTATTATGCTGTGTCGAAATTAATGTAATTACATATTGGTGATCAGAACCGTCTGTTGTATGCGTATCAAGAAAAATTTGAGGTTTCCATTCTTGAAAAATCTGAACAAAACTTTGTGCATTTTGCGATTTTAGTTTTACAAAATCTCTGTTTAAATCTAAATTTCTGGAATTTCCTCTGTAGCCGTGTTGTTCTGGCGTTTGTTGATTTGCTCTATGGTACGGACTTCTATTTAAATGGCCACCAATATTATAAACAGGAATAATACACAAAACTACATTTTTAAGGTCTTTTTTTAGTTTTTTCGGATTATTTAAAATTTCTTCTGCCAGTAGGAGTGATGCATCAATTCCTTCGGGCTCACCAGGGTGTATTCCGTTGTTTACTAGAATAATAGTTTTATTTTCTGATTGTAGCTTTTTGGCGAAAAATTCCTTCTCAGGCGAAATTATGAATAAATGCAATGGTTTTCCTACGTCTGTTTTTCCATATTCAACTAGTTTTGCTTCGGGAAATTTATTTGCAAGAATTTTGTAATTTTCAATTACTTGAGAATAATTTAGACTTTGGTTTTGCAAATATGCTTGTGGTACTTGGGCGTTAGTATTTAGGATAATTAGAATAAGTGAAATAATCAGACTGTTTCTTTTCATTTTTTTTGTATTTAATATTTTTCGAGATTTTAGATATATTTATTTTTCCCAGTCAAGTAGGCGTTTTTCGCCTTTAATTTCCTGAATTTCATTAATTTCCTGAGTTACTTCTAATACTCCTCTGTATGTTTTATCAGTATCACGGATAGCAAAATATTGAATTAAAAGGAACATATCCTTAATTCTTATCCAAAAAGAAGCGGAGTCTTTTTTACCTTTTCTAAATGCATCTATAATATTTTCAACTACATCAACACTTTCTTTTGGGTGGCAATTGCGCACATTTCTACCAATTATAGAGTTTGTTCGTGGGAAAAAGCGTTTTTTAGGCGTAGAAAAATATTTTACCTTATCATTTTCGTCAACATAAGTAATATCAACGGGTAAATGATTAAACATCAAGCTAATTTCCTTAGCAGTTACATATCCCGTTCCAAGGTTAATCTCTTTATTATCATCTAGTTCATTGTCTGTTTTTTTCTGTTTTAACTTTGCAAACGGCAAATTAAATTCGTTTGCGCTAATATGCATTTTGTCGATTTCTTTTTTCGAGATTGTTTTAATAATCATAGGATAGAGAATTTGTTCTTCTCTAAATTTGATAGCATTTGTAACAAAAAAAACTTTTGCACTAACCCTATTAAATTCCTTTAAATCAAACTTTTTTTCGGTTAAAATTGCTACTGTTTGCTTTAAAGCTCTTCTGATATCATCATGAAAAGACCACATTACGGCCAAACAGCCAATATCTGTCCACTTTTTTTCTAAAACTGGGAAAATAACATTTTCTTTTAATTGATAATAAGAGTCATAAGCAATAAGTTCAGTAAATCTATTCTTAAGCTCTTTTATTGTTTCCGTATTTTCTGGATTTTTATTAATGTCTCTATTAAATTGTCTAATTTCCTTCAATTTTTTATCCAAAACCTGATTATTTTGAAGTAAAATGGAGAAAAAAGAATTTTCTTTCAATTCCTGCCAATCATTCTGATTAAGAGCTTTATAGAATAGATTAAGAACTTTATTAATCCCTTCTTTTAATGTCGCCATCGAAAAGTCAAGTTTTGAGAGATTGTGGAAGAATGAAATTACATCCTCTGGATTGATATTTTCAATTAAATCCCAATTTTCTTTTACTACTTGCTGAGGATTATCTCTATTAATAATTGCTATGCAAAATGATTCTATTTTTTTTATTCTTAGAGCCTTATGGTCTGTAAATTCTGACATATATTATTTATTAAAATATTTATTTAAAAGTTCGTGAGCTGCTATATGTGAATTGATTTTACCCGATTCTACTTTTTTTTCCATTTGCTCAATCACAAGTTTAATTTCGGGATTTTGGTAGAAATTATCAATCAATCCACTTTTAAGTTGCTGATGTAACCAGTTTTTCAATTGTTTTTTTCGTTTTTCATCAAAAAAACCAGATTTTGTTCCAGATTTTATATAAGCTTCAATATTATTCCAAATTTCATCAATTCCAGTGTTTTCAGTTGCGGAGCAAATTTGTGTTTTAACTGGCCATTTTGATTCTGGCGTTGGAAATAAGTGCAAGGCCGATTTGTATTCTGTAGCGGCAATTTTGGCTTTGTCTAAATTATTACCATCAGCTTTGTTAATTGCTAAAGCATCAGCCATTTCCATAATTCCACGTTTAATACCTTGTAGTTCGTCTCCAGCACCAGCAAGCATCAAAAGTAAAAAAAAATCAACCATC
>DAOVUO010000494.1 GCA_030632545.1 Bacteroidales bacterium | reverse complement strand
CACGCAGTGTGCGCTCGTCAGCATTTACATTTACTACCCAACGAGAATTTTCTATGCTATTTAAGGCAAAATGCTTGGGACAGGCCATCACATTGTGTTTTTGAATGGCATTAACAGATGCTAGACCAAATTCGCCAAGTAGCCAAGGATCTTCGCCATAAGTTTCTTGCGCTCTTCCCCAGCCTGGGTGTCTTAATAAATTAATACAAGGAGTAGCAGCATAATTAGCTTTGTTTGCTCGAATCTCAATGGCAATAACTTCGTTTATTTTAGCTTCCAACTCAATATCCCAACTAGCTCCACGAGCCATTGCAACAGGAAAAGTTGTTACTGCTTTAATTTTTTTGTCTAAAACCCTAGCACCACGTGGGCCATCAGATAGCACCCAAGGTGGGATATTTAATCGCTCGTTTAGGCCAACATATACATGAGGGAAACGATGTCGATACAGGAAATTGATTGCTAACTTGGGGGCGAGTATCATTTTTTCGCCATAAAGTTGGTCTATTTTTTCCTCTAAACTCATTTTTGATACTAATTCTTCCGACAGTTTAGCTATATCCGCAGGAGTTTTCACATCAGGGAATGCTGATTTGTCTATTTTGAGCGAATATTGTGTGTAGTCAACACTTTTATAAACAATTACTCCTGCAATAATAAGTATAACAAGTACTAATATACCTACTACTTTTGCTGTGATAAGAAGAATTTTTTTCATGCTTAGTTTAAATTATTAGGTAAATATAATAAATGTCAGTTAAACTTTGTCAAAATTGCAGGAAGTAAATGTGTAAAAGATTTATAGCTAGGCGATTTGTTTGAAAATTGAATTTTGACAAAGTTCTCGTTGAATTCTTTCAAATAATGAAGTATATTTTATATTCCCTATTGTTTATAGCTTATTCACAACATGGCTTTGTGGAATTAGTTTATCTTTGTTACTAATGAAATGATTTACGATTAATTTAAACAGATGAAAAATATATTGATAGTAGTTTTTGTACTTTTATTTTCATTTGGGAATAATTTAATGGCACAAGATATTTTTATTGCCTATAGAGATGGAAATTTATGGGGATATGCTGACACACTTGGCCAAATTTTGATTAAACCTAAATATTCAAGCGTTTCCATTTATAATGATAATTCAAATATTTTTATTGTAGAAAAGGAAAAGCAATTTGGCTTAATTAACCAAAATGGGGAACTTTATACTCCTATTGTTTACGATAAAATAAGAAGAGCATCAAATAGTAGAGGCTTTTTTACAGTAAAGAATAAAATGGATGGTTTTTTGGCGGCAAATGGTGATTTGTTGATTAATAACGAGTATAAAAATATTTATGGCGGTAGCAATACTTTGTACCTCGAAGATGATAGTCTCACTTTTAAGTATTGCTTAGAAAAACGGCAAATTATTGATACAATTGCAACTGAGGACGAGCTTGAATTAGAAATGGATTATGAGGTTTGCGATTTGAAATATCCAAGTTCGCATACTTATACGAATTACGAAAAAATATATAGAGGAAACAAAATTGGTATCAGAAAACACCGCGAAACTGTAGTTCGTAATAGCAAGTACATGAGAAAATCTACTCATAATTACGATACTTTGCCTGGACGGTACGATGATATACTAATAGTGAATGGATGGAACTATGGTTTTGTGCTTGTAAAAAAAAGAAACAAATGGGGAGCTTTTGTGAGTGATACTTTAAAAATTCCTATTAAGTATCAGGAAATTGTTTCCGTGCCCATAAATAGTTCGTGCAAAACTTATTATTTGAAGGTAAAAAAGGATAATAAATGGGGGATTATAGATTTTTCAAATCAAAAAAAGCTGGATTTTGTTTATGATGAAATTTGCTTAGGTAATTTGTCAAATGGAAATCACACCAGATGTTTTGATTTGAGAACTGGTATTGCTGTTAAAAAGAAGGAAAAGTGTGGTATTGTGGGGTTTGGTGATAAAGTTCTGCTCGATTTTAAGTATGATAGTATTGTATATAATAATTCCAAACCTTGGAATTATTATTATTTGGACGATAAAAAAGGAATTTATTCCTATCAAATGAATACTGGGCTAATTTTTAAATCAAATGATAAAATAAGTAATACCACTAAGGTTGATAATGTGCTGCTTATTAAAATGTTGGACGAGAGGGATAAACTTAAAGGATTTGTTAGTCCAAGTGGTGTGTTTTTTTATAAGGATTGATGAAAATAACATTAGCTTTACTTTGCAGAGCTGTAAGTTGTTGTTAATTAGCTTGCTTGGCTGTTTTGTGATGGGCGTGAAAGTCAAAAGAAGAAAGAGTTGTTGCTACAATAGTTCCCCGAGCATTTGAAAACTATTGTTTATCATTATATCCGCAATTTCTGACGAGCTTTGTGCTTACAAACAGTTAATTAGTTCTGATTTTTGTAATAGTATTACTTGTCAATAGTTCATTAAGTATCTGTAAAGCTCTGGATGGTAGTTATTTGCAAAAAAGTAAACCCATCAAGCATAACTGCTAGGCATTCACACATTTTAACTTAAAACTTAGCACTCTAAGCTTAAAACTTATTGAAGTATTACTTGCAAACTTCCGATTTTATTCTTTGAATGAGTGTTAATTTTTTTAAATACTTAAAGGTAATTATTTTT
>DAOVUO010000499.1 GCA_030632545.1 Bacteroidales bacterium | reverse complement strand
TTCAAAACACTTTCTGCAGTTTTAAAATCATTAATACAGTTATAATTCTGCTGTAGAACAAAAACTATAAACGAAGCTCATATAAGTTTAGCTGTAAAAGCAATTAAGCGTATTTTACATTCCTCAAAATATTCTTTTCTTTTTATTAATCTATCCATAGATAATAGTTCGTTTATTTTTCATAAATAACTGAAATTCATAGATTTACTAAATTTTATTTTAATGACTATATCCCTTATACTTAACTGATTACAATTTTGAAACAATAAATTTAGTAAATCTTAACGAACCATTGCATAGACAAATACACAATAAAATTATCAAAAACTGTAAAAAATGCAAGTTTCGACAACTTACTGCCTGTATTATAATCTCTCTGATGTTGAAGTAGCGTTTGGAAGCATCTGTATAGTACTAAAAAAAGCCTACAAATCCAGAGACTTGTAAGCTTTTTATATTTTCACCTAAAATTCGAGACTAGATTTCTTCTGTTTCAACAACTTTAGCTAATACCTCAGCATAAGGTAATAACAAGTACTTTTTTCCTTCGAAATCAGTTTCAGTTCCAGAAAACTTTTTGTATAAAATCATATCTCCTACTTCTAGCTCTGCATTTTCAATATTACTAATAGCAATAACTTTTCCAATACTTTCCTTCTCAACAGCTGAATCTGGAATAATTAAACCACTTTCGGTTTTGTATTCTTTTTTCTCTTCTGTAATATCAATTAATACATTTTCATTAATCGGTTGTAATTCTTTCATTTTTAATATATTTAAATAGATTAAACTTTATAACGCTTTAATATCCAATAATTTATTAATTTTTGCTTTATCAAACCCAATAATTACTTGTCCATTAATATCAGTCTGAGGAACACCTTGTTGTCCACTTTTACGCACCATATCTTTGGCTGCATTTTGGTCAAGTGAAACATCAATATCTCTAAAACGAATATTATTTTCTTTCAAATAATTTTTCAAATTTGTACAATGATGACAACTTGGTGTAGAATATATAACTACATTTTTCTGAGGTTTCCCCTCTCCCACACTCGCTTTAAAAGCATTTCTCGCAAAAATAGTTTTGTAATAACTCTCTCCATGACATCCTTTTACAATAGATTTCATGTTGGCATTTGCAAACTCTATAAGTGTAGGTACACTGGTAATTTTATAATTAGGGTGAATATCTCTAACGCTATCAACATCAGCATAATAAATTATTGTATCAGGTAAATCATTAATTACGTTTGAGATTGCACTAAACGCACAATTACTCTTTTCCGAAGCTCCTTTATACAATAATAAAAAAGTTCTTTTCTCATTTTTTATTTTTTCGCTTAATTCAGCATAAGATTTTACTTCTACCATAATCATCAATTTTTCTGAGCTGCAATTATCATAAAATATGCCATTGGTCATTTATTACAAAACTGGCAGACAAAATGAAAATTTGACAGTTTTTAAGAAAAATCATAATCCTGAACAAATCTAACGCTTTGATGAATTTCATTATACATTACCTTATCATCAACCACAAAAGGCACATATTTACGAAATTCGGCCATAAACTCTTCGAGATAAGCCGATGTTTTCTGCGGACGACGAAACTCAATTCCCTGCGCAGCATTAAACAGTTCAATAGCTATAATTCGTTCAATATTATCTACTACTCTAATTAATCGTGTTGCACCATTAGCCCCCATACTTACATGGTCTTCCTGCTCATTTGAGGAAGAAATAGAATCAACAGAACTTGGCGTACATAATTGCTTATTTTGGCTAACTATTGATGCCGCAGCATATTGTGGAATCATAAAGCCACTATTCAAACCAGGATTGGCTACAAGAAAAGCGGGCAAATTTCGTCCACCTGAAATTAAACGATAAACTCTACGCTCCGAAATACTACCTAATTCGGCCAATGCAATTGCAAAAAAATCAAAAGCCAAAGCCAAAGGTTGACCATGAAAATTTCCTCCCGACAAAATTTTGTCTTCCTGATGAAAAACTGTTGGATTATCGGTTACAGAATTTATTTCGGTAAGCAAAACTTTTGCTACATAATCAATTGCATCTTTTGAAGCACCATGAACTTGAGGCATACAACGGAAAGAATAAGGATCTTGCACATGCTCTTTTTCCTGAGCACTAATTTCGCTACCTTCTAATATTTTACGAATATTTAAAGCTGTTTGAATTTGACCTTGATGAGGACGGATTTGATGTAAATCATCATCAAAAGGTTCACTTCTACCATCATAAGCATCCAAAGACAACGCACC
Organism: Bacteroidales bacterium; assembly: GCA_030632545.1. Lineage (GTDB taxonomy): Bacteria > Bacteroidota > Bacteroidia > Bacteroidales > DYOH01 > DYOH01. The sequence continues at coordinate 301 of DAOVUO010000499.1, read as the reverse complement.
TACTACATCAGCCAATTTAATCAACTTAAAAGCCTTTAGCATTGCTGCTACGCCGTGAGCACTCATAAATTGCGTGCCATTTAATAAAGCTAAACCTTCTTTAGCCCTTAATTCTATTGCTTGCCAGCCAAATTTATCTAATATCTCCTGAGCAGCATAAGTTTTATCTTGATAATTTACTTCGCCAAATCCTAAAAGAGGCAAAAACAAATGTGCAAGTGGAGATAAATCACCAGAAGCTCCTAAAGAGCCTTGTTCATAAACAATTGGAAAAATCTCATTATTATAAAAATCTATAATC
>DAOVUO010000248.1 GCA_030632545.1 Bacteroidales bacterium | reverse complement strand
CTAATTCACCTTCTTTAAACACATTGTTAATATGCTTACCAATGGTTTTAACATCTCTGTCAAAAAGTGTAGCTAATTGATGTCGATTAAGCCAAACAGTTTCCTGCTCAAACTGAACTTTAACAACAGCTTGCTTATCTTTACTCTGATATATTTCTATTTTATTTTGTTCTTCCATTATAATTTCACGCTTTGTATTTGAGTCCTATTTAAAAATATTTAGTATTTCGTTTTCCTTATTTTCATTTTTTGCTTCAATGGCACGGCTAAGTATTTGTATTCCGGTTTTTAGGTGCAGTACTTCTTGTTGTTTTTCGTGTAAGCGTTTTTCGTTAATGGCATAACCTTTTACCAAAAAATCTTTTAGGCGTTGAGTTGCCCAAATACGGAATTGTGTGCCTCTAATTGAGTTTACTCTATACCCTACTGAAATAATTACATCTAAGTTATAATATTCAATTTGGCGAGTAATTGTCCTTTTTCCTTCAGGTTGAACTGTTGCATTTTTTGCAACAGTTGCTTCCTCGCTTAATTCCCCATCTTTGAATATCTTTTTTATATGTCTTGAGATTACAGACTTGTCTCTCTCAAACAAGACACTAATTTGAGATAGGCTTAACCAAAATGTATTTTTTTCATACGATATATTTACTTCAATATTATTTGCTGAATCTGAATAAATTACAATTTTGTTCATTATGCTGCTTTCTTTATTTTTTCGTTAATGGCATAGCCTTTTACCAAAAAATCTGTTAGGCGTTGTGTTGCCCATATTCTAAATTGTGTGCCTCTAATTGAGTTTACTCTATACCCTACTGAAATAATCGCATCTAAATTATAAAACTTAACATTCCTTTTTATACTTCTTTTTCCTTCTTTTTGAACTACCGAGAAAAGCTCGGTAGTTGAAAACTCATCTAATTCTTCTGATTTATAGATGTTTTTCAAGTGAAGTCCAATTGTATCACTGTCCTTTTCAAATAAATGTGCCATTTGTTTCTGAGAAAGCCAAATTGTTTCTTGTTCAAATTTAACTTCAACAATAGTTTGTTTATTCTCACTTTGATATATTTCTATTTTATTTTGTTCTTCCATTATAATTTTACGCTCTGTATTTGAGTCCTATTTAAAAATATTTAGTATTTCGTTTTCGTTATTTTCATTTTTTGCTTCAATGGCACGGCTAAGTATTTGTATTCCTGTTTTTAGGTGCAGTACTTCTTGTTGTTTTTCGTGTAGGCGTTTTTCGTTAATGGCATAGCCTTTTACCAAAAAATCTTTTAGGCGTTGAGTTGCCCAAATTCTAAATTGTGTACCTTGTTGAGATTTTACACGGTAGCCTACGGAAATTATTACGTCGAGGTTGTAGTACTCAATATTTTTTGTTTGAGTTTTTCCTTCTATAGCACCATGTTGAGTGGTTGTCGCAATTTTTGCGACAACCACTTCTTTTTCTAATTCACCTTCTTTAAACACATTGTTAATATGCTTACCAATGGTTTTAACATCTCTGTCAAAAAGTGTAGCTAATTGATGTCGATTAAGCCAAACAGTTTCCTGCTCAAACTGAACTTTAACAACAGTTTGTTTGTCTTTAAGCTGATATATTTCTATTTTATTTTGTTCTTCCATTATAATTTTACGCTTTGTATTTGCGTCATCAAATCGTTGGCTTCGGTGTTGAGAGTTGCTAATTCGCTGTGTATTTCGTTCATTCGGGCTTTGTAGTCAAAATCTTCGTCAATTTTAATGCTATATCCCACATATCGCCCTGGCGTTAGCGAATAGTCATTTTCTTTTATTTCTTCAAGGTCAGCTATTTTACAAAGTCCTTCTACATCAAGGTATTTATTATCTGGAAACCATTCTAAAAGTTTTTCCCAATCGCCAATGCGTTGTCTTGCTTCTTTCAAAAATTCGGCTGTTTCGCTTTGGTAAGCTTTTAAAGTTTTGTTTAGTTTGTTCAACTTGTCTTTAAAAGGCTTCATTTTGGCAGTTGCCGCTTTCTTTTCTATCTTCCCTTCGACTTCGCTCAGGGCAAGTTTATCTGCAACTTGCTTTGCAACTTTTGCAATTTCTGCTTCCAATTCTTTTATAAACTCAATAACTTTTGGTGCTGGTTTTTCAAAAGTATTAAAAATTTCTTTTGCTTGTTCTGGATTTTCAAATTTATTAAAATCAATACTTTTAGGAATTACCAAATCCTCATTTTTCAATTCACTTGACAATTTCTTTAAATCGCTTGCCAGTGTTTTATAATGCTCGTTTATGGTTTCAAATTGTTCTGTTAATGCTTTTTTGTGTTCTGTTTCGGCAGTGGTAATAGCTTCGGCATTTCCTCTGTAAAGCTGAACAATAGTTGTGAGGTTTAGTAGTTGCCCAGCAGAAAAATCGTTAATAGTAGTATTTACTACACGGTAAGTGTTACGGGCATCAAGCATCAAAATTTTATTTTTATTTGCCAGTGGTTTTCCCTTGTCAAGAAACCATAAATGGCAAGGCAATGAGCGGGTATAAAAAAAGTTGTTCCCTACCGAAACAATCACATCTACATTTTCAGTTTCTATGAGTTGTTGGCGTATTAGCTTTTCGGAATTTCCAGCATCGGTAGCCGAACTTGCCATAACAAAACCTGCACGTCCTTTTTCGTTCAGGTACGAGTTGAAATACTGTATCCACAAATAGTTGCCATTATCGGCTTTTGGCAGGCCAAAAGGCAAACGAGAGTCTTTTTTTACATAGTCTTTTGCTTTATCAACTTGTTTTACATTAAAAGGCGGATTGGCCATTACAAAATCGCACTTGCCTATTAGCTTGTGCGGATTGCTATAAAAGCTGTTTTCCTCAATTATTTTTCCTTCAATACCGTGTATGGCAAGGTTCATTTTTGCCAATCGCACATTGTTCGATTTTAGTTCGGTACCGTAAACCGTAATGGCTTCGTTTACTTGTTTATTGGTTTTGCTTAGAATAAAATGTCCTGTTTGCACAAACATACCGCCCGAACCACAAGCGGGGTCGTGAATAATTCCGTGGTCGGGTTCAATAAAGTTTACAATCATTTGCACTAACGAAGGTGGTGTAAAAAACTCGCCACCTTCCTGAGCACCTGCACCACTCATTGAGAATTTCATCAGAAAAAATTCATAAATCCGACCAAAGACATCGCCACCAATGTTTTTTACGGCATCTTTATTAAAAACACGAATAAGCGAACGTAATAACTCAGCATCAAATTCTTGATAGTTCTTTGGTAAAATCCCTTCAAGGTCTTTGTCGTCTGTTTCAATTAATCGCATGGCATTGTTTACTGCATCTGCAATGTCTTGGCTTTCGGGTAGGTTTACCAAATAGTCAAACTGCGATTTGTCTTGCAAGTACATTGCACCAGCACCGATAAAGTCGTTTTTGGTAACTTTTCTTTTTTGTTTGGTTCGTGGGTTTATTGGTAAGTCCTTTTCTATCTGTATTTTTGCTTCTTCAAATTTATTTTGAGCATAGCGTAAAAGGATTAATCCCAAAACAGGGTCTTTATATTCTGCTGCCGTCAATTTAGAGTTTGCACGCAAATTATCAGCTGCTCCCCACAATTCTGTCTCTAATCTTTTTAATTGTTCGTTTGTCATATTCTATATTTTACTCCGTTGCTTCTGCTGTTATTGGATTTACAAGTTCTTTTATACTTTCTTTGTGCATATTGTCGAAAAACTCAATAATATCCAATGTGTCAGTTGCAATCTCTTTTAATGTATCGTTTGATATAAAATTACATTCATCAAGCTGTTGCATATTTCCGTGAGAGAAATTATCACAAACTTTATTAATGCTGTTTAATTTACTTTTTTTACAATTGGTTTGGAATAATTAATTTTTCCTAAAGTGTTTTTAGATGTATTCTCAATTGTGATTGATTTATAAAGCTTTGAAAATATTTTAGCAAGCTCTACTATAATATAACCAGCCTTACATTTTGTCATCTATCTATTATTTGATATTTCATAAGCTATTTATTTGGGTGTTTTACAAATAATACTTCCCCGATAATCGGGACAGGCCGTTAAATTTTTATAAACTACTGAAATCCATAGATTTACTAAATTCCATTTTATTTACTATGTTGCTTATAACTAGCTGAATACAGTTTTGAAACAGTAAATTTAGTAAATCTTACCGAACCATTGACAAATATACGAAAAAATTAAAAAGATGTTATTTCCACTTAATACTTTTTAGTTTATACTCTATAACAGCATTGCTCTGGTGTATGTAAATCATACTAATTTTATATCAGAATTCCTTGCTAATTGTGAACAGGATGTGTGCCTACTGCGTGAAATGTCATTTTTTTTCCCTAGCTAGGCGAAGTTTGTAACTTCGACTTATTACCACAGTAGTTTTCAATTACTATGCGATAGCACTCTTTTTTGTCTGATATTAAGCGAAGTAATTTCAAACCACAAATACAATTTTATTATAAATACTATCTTTTTGCCACATAAAAAAAATGCTATCGCATTTTGGTAGTTAAAAACTACCGTTATTGTTCGACGTAGATACGCTATCGCTAATCTACGCCGAGCTAGGGGTAGTTCCACCAATCACCTTTTGATTTATTATTTACTAATTATTATTTATTATTGGGCTGCGCGAGCCATTCACCATTAACTCCATTTGATTTTTTCTCAAGTTCAGCTTTTATAATTCCAAACTATAAATGTACAAATTTATCCATACAAGTAAGCATGTGTACTAATTTCATTTAGCAAAAGAAGCTTGTCGAAACCTCTTTTGCTAAAAACAAAAAGATTCACTATTACGAGGTCGTATATGGCAATCCCGAGACTCCCAGATAGCATTTTCAAGCTCAACAAGCCAGATGTAGTGACTGCAGATAGCATTTTCAAGCTCAACAAGCCGTCTGCAGCCACTGCAGACGGCTTGTTTCGGTTCAGAAAGCCATATGCAGCGACTGCAGACGGCATTTTTAGCTCAAAAGGTATAAATACAGTTACTGTGGACGATTTTTAACAAAAACCCATGTTCGCTTGAGGCTATAATAAAGCAATTGTGTTGAGCAGAGGCTGTAATAAATCTAGTGGTACACTTTTCATTTAATAAGT
>DAOVUO010000180.1 GCA_030632545.1 Bacteroidales bacterium | reverse complement strand
ATGATTCGCGAAATTCGTAAGAGGAAGTAAAAGCAATTTATTATTCTCGATTGCTTTACCATTTGATTATAAGCGTTTTATGTTTATGGTGATTTGCGCATGTTTTAGTTCCTAAAGTATAATATTGTTTTTTACAACAAAAAATACAAAGTGGTTAAATATGAATAGTCATGGATGTAATCCATGGTAGTTAATTGTCATTGCATATTGAACCAGAAAATGGTTCAATATGTTTTGAAAAACAGTTTTCATTTATAAATCAATAGATCCCCGAACATCGGTGAACTATTGATAAATGATACTCGTTCGTTATAAATGTATTTTATAGGCAATTTTTGTTCACAATCATTATTATTACTTTTTTAATTTTTATAATGTAGATTGAAATCTGCAAAAGAGTTATTTCCTTCTGTTTTTATTTTTACAAAATATTTTCCTATTGGTAATCCTTCAAGGATTATTGGTTTTTGATTATTTTTGTCGATATTCCTTTTTGTAATTGTTTTTCCGTTAGCGTCAAATATCGTTATTTCCATTTTTGGGAAAACAGAATTTCCATTGCTAAATGTTAGTTCTGCTTTAGTTTTCATGTAACTAAAAATGGTAAACTTAACCCAATCTACATTGTCTTTCTCCGTTTTTTTCCCTTTTCCTTTAAATATACTGTGGAAACTATGGTAATGTGTGTTCTCTGTTTTTATTTCGGAAGCCATTTCTAAATCATTATCAGGCTCAAACCTATCAAAGGCAAACTGTATGTTTTTGGGTTGATTGTTTTTTGTTGCTGTCCAATATTTAGCATATTTGTTTTTTTCGGCAGTATAAAGCATTAGTGCAACTTGACCTGGCGTAAATCTATCACGGCAGCGTCGATATGCTGGATAGCTCATTATGTTGTTTATATCTGGTGTGTATTTCTCACCCCAATTATCTTTAAAATCGCCGGTATATTCGCAGTTTCTGTTTACTGCCTTGCTAAGTCTGGGCTCTGCAGGAGTATCGCAAAGCTTATCGCCACTTTTTTCGCATATTTTGCCATGCTTTAAAAGGCAGCCTTTATAAACTCGATTTCTGTTCACTGCTTCTTGTTTGCATTTATTTGCATTATAGCCTCTGTGCGGATGTAATAATCCAAAATAATGCCCAATTTCGTGTGCTAGGGAGGTGCGTGAAGTATGTTGTTTAGTGAGGACACTTTTGCTTATTTTATTGTATGTTCCTCTAACCGTGGTGTTTCCTTTTCTTATATTTCCAGCAATAAATACATTAATAGCCCCTTTTTCTTTGTGTATAAAAGATTGAATTGGAGCTTCCCAATAATACCCTAATCGGTGATGCCTGTTTTTTTTAATGTAGTCAATTCCACTTAGGTAATATCTAAAGCCAGTTTTATTAATTATATTATAATGGTTTAAATCCGACATAAATTTTTTTATATCTTCTTTGTTTACATTACCACTACCATCTTTTTTTGTATAAATCCAAAATTTTAATGGCACTCTGTATTTTATAAAGTCTTGCGAATCAGTAGTAAAGTAGTTTTGCTCGTTAAGGTAGGTGTATATAGCCTCATTGCTGTTCGAAAATTTGAGTGTTCTAAAGTTTGGAAAAAATTCTGTAGTGCCGCATCCTAGTTCACCATCGTCTACAAATTGAGCCTGTGAAAAAAGAGGGAATAGTATGAGTATTACTTTTATTAAATATTTCATATATGTGTTTATTTTTATATCAAAGTACAAATTAGTATAAAAAAATCAATTCTCTAGTTTTATTACATCCGAATTGATTTTAAACTGTTTTAAATTAGCTGGAAAGTCTTTCATTTGTTTTGGTTCAAGTGTAAACTTTAGTTCAAAAATCTGAGGCATACCAATTAGTAACGATGCACGAAGTGCTTCTTTACTTTTTTTGTTGTGTTTTAAATCAATAGTATGAGGCCAAATTTCTCCTAAACTATCTATTAAGCTAAGTTCTAAATTTGCATATTCGTCAATATCAAGCTTTGCAAGTTCTATTACTTCAAACTCAATTTTTGTGCTTATCTCATTTATTGTATCGCCTGTGTTTTCTATTTTAATTGTAATACTATCTGATTTTATTATCAGATTATTACTAAGTTTGCCTTCAATTCGTTTGTTATTTGGTTTTAAATTATAAGTGGTTGAATCAGCGGCAGTGGCAATTAGAATGATAAAAGCACCAAGCACAGTAAAGAACGAAATTTGTTTCATTAGTAAACTCTTTTTTATGTCTTTATTGATTTTGTCGAGTTCATTTTGTAAAACATTTAGTTTTCCGCTTAATTCGGCATTGGATTCTGTGCTTACTTTTAATAGCTTGATATTTCTCTGAATAATCTTTTTTACTTTTTTGTAATACGATTTATCTAATCGCTTTCGTGGTTTTTTCCAGAATAATAAAACAATGCCTAAAGTATAAATAGCAAATAATATTCGAAAGGCTGCTTTTATGCCATCACCAATGGTAGGTTGATGTAAGTCGTGTAGAGTGTTGAGATTATCATTGATTATTTCTAGCGATTCTTTAATGTCAGCCGATTGGTCGATTCTTACTTGCTTGATATTTTGTGGGTCGTGATAGCCGCAATAATCACAATTATTGCGCTCGTTTAAAGTGGCACCGCACTGTGGGCATTTTGTCATATCAATTTTTATTTCAAATGTACGGTATTTTTTAAAGTGAATCAAGCAGAACTACTTGTCTGTTTTATTTACAATTTGAGTTAATGAAAAATGCTTGCTTACAGTCATTTTTACTTGCTTTTTTCAAGGCGAAGCAATCAAAAAATGACTACACCAAACCAATATTACAGATTTGTTATTTATCTTTACTAATAGGCAGTTTTATTATAAATTTGCTTCCTTTTCCTAACTCACTTTCTACGGATATTTGTCCATCGTGTTTTTCTATAAATTCTTTACAGATCATTAATCCGAAACCTGTGCCTCGTTCACCGTCTGTTCCCTTTAGCGATTTTGTTTCGCTTAGTTTGAATAAGGTTTGTTTCGTTTTTTCGTTCATCCCTACACCTGTGTCTGTAATTTTAATGAAAACATTCTCAGTGTTTTTTCCTGCATCTATATAGATTGAGCCATTTTTTTTCGTGAATTTTATTGCATTACTTATTAGATTACGTAAAACAGTATTTATCATTTCCTTATCACCAACGATTTTAATATTTTCAGGAACATCTATTATTATTTTAATATTTTTTGCAATAGCTGTGTAATTAACAGTCTTATAACTTTTATTTATAAGCGGTAGTAAATCCATTTCTTCCAATTGAAATGGTGTTTTATATTGTTGATTCCTTGCCCATTCAAACAAATTTTCCAATAATTCAAATGTCTGTTTTGAAGTATTATTAATATATGCGACATACTTTTTTATTTCCTTTCTATCATAAACATCAAGGTTCTCAACAAGCATATTTGAGAAGCCAATTAATGTAGTGAACGGACTTCTTAAATCATGTCCTAATATTGAAAAGAATTTATCTTTTGTTGCATTAAGATCTTTAAGCTCTTTTTCAATTGCCTTTTGTTTAGAAATATCCTGAAAAATAATCAGATAATTATCTCTGTCTTTACCAAATAGTTTTGGATATACACTAATATTCATTAGTATCCATACCGCTTTTTTGGTAGTTTTATGAACTAATCTAATTTCTTTCGAAAGAAATTTTACTTTCCCTGTTATGAATTCTTTCATTACAGCTTGACTAACATTTATATCATCAGGGTGTACAGTAAGTTCAAAATGTTTTCCAATAATTTCTTTAGCCTTGTAGCCGTGAATTTTTTCTGCGGCAGGGTTTGTAAATAAATGAAAGCCTTCAAAATCATGGATAGAAACGCCAGTCATTGTTGTATTAATCATTGCATTTAAGCGAGCTTCATTGGTTTTTATAATCAATTCGGCTTTTTTTCTTTCAGTAATATCTTTTATTGATACAAGTTTATATTGAATATTATTTTTCTCAAATCCCTTAGATTTTATTTCTACAAACATTTTAGGAATATTTCCTTGTGCCGGAAGTTCAAATTCATAATCTATGTCCTCTTTTGGTAAGTTTTCCCCAACTTTTTTCGAGTAAGAAAAACTTGATAATAACTTCCGTATTGATTTATTTTCTATTTGCTCCCTTTTTATATCACGCATTTTAAGAAATTCGTCGTTTACATTTATTATTTTCTTATTATCGTGAATAATTAATCCATCGGCAGAATTATTGAATAAGGCTCTAAAATGTTCTTTGCTCTCTTCTAACAATTTATTAGTAGAGTTCAGATGTTCCGTCATTTGACGTAACTCTTCAGCTTGAGCCTCTAATTTATCGTTTTTGTCTTTTAAATCATCTATGTATTTTTCTTCGTTAGTTATGTCATCTACGTTTAATAAAACTTGTTGCTCATTCTCTACTTCCAATAAGGTTGTTGATATGCTTAATGTTAAGTTCTTAGAACCTTCTCCGTCCACAACTGTAAAAAAACCTTTTCGTTTGTATATTTCTTTTTGATTTGTTATTGTTTCAGTAACTGAAGTTCTGAGACCGCAAAATTTGCAACATTCATAAGTGCCACAGCTATTTGGAGCAGCTAATGCGTACACACATCTTATAACATCACCGGCTAATTTCCCATATACTTGTTCTTGTGTTTGATTTAAAAAAATTTCGGCAGTTTTATTTAATCTCAATATCCTTGCATTTTTGTCGGCAACTAGCATTACAGTTGGTGCAAATGCGAAAATTGCATTTAACTGTTTTTCCGATTGTTTAAGTTTAGCACTATTTGCATTCGACTGCTGATTAAGCTGTTGTAGTTGCAGTAAATTACGTACTTTTAGTAATAATGAAAGTTCATCAAAGAATTCATCTAAAAAATCATTTGCTTTAAATTCTGGCTTATGTAGTATTGTATCATAACTTTTGAATGCACCTAAAATAATTACTGGTAATTCTAAGGTATTCTGCTTTTTTCTGACGTGTTTTAAAATATTAATACCCTGCATATCGGGCAAATTAAGATCGAGCAGAATCAGATTAAAACTAATTTTATTAAGCAAACTAAAACCTTCTTCTCCTGTTTTTGCTTGTTTTACTATATATTTTTCTTTTTTTAAAATTTCAGTTAAATAATCTGAAACAGTAATGTTGTTTGTTATTGTTAGTATTTTCATCTGCTCTGAAATTATTTGATTATCAAATATTTAACTATCGTTTCATTTAAAGTTTCCTCGCTTATCGGTTTTGAAATAAAATCATCGCAACCTGCCGAAATTGCTTGTCCTTTTTCTTCTCCTGTCGAATAGGCTGTTTGTGCAACTATCGGTAAATTTGGACGAAAAACTTTAATTAATTTAGTCGCTTCAAAACCATTCATTATTGGCATTTTTAAATCCATTAGAACTAAATCTATTTCAGAATTATTCATGCATATTTTAACGGCTTCTTGTCCGTGTTTTGCGTGTAATGTTTTTATGTTAAGCTCAACATCTTCCCGCATAGCGTGCATTTACAAATGATGTACTTCTTCGTCTTCTACAATTAGAATTGTGTATTTCTCAATTGATGATTTATTATTGACTATTGGTGATATTTGGTCACTATTCTTTTCCTGCTTTGTATTTACCTTTTTGTAAGGAATTGTAACAAAAAATGTTGCACCTTTATCTTTTTCTGATTTTAAAGTAATTTTTCCGCCAAGTAATTCGGCGTTTTCTTTTGCTATTGATAATCCTAATCCAAGTCCGCCAACTTTTTGAGATAATTCCTTTTTTTCTTGCGAAAATCGTTCAAATATTATTTCTTGACTTTCAGGTTCTATTCCAATTCCAGTATCTTTTACATAAATTTCTATACTTCTACTCTGCTCATTAAGCTCAGGCTCAATGTCCGTTTTAAGTATATAACCAAATTCGATAAATCCTGTATTCGTAAATTTCAGGGCGTTTTCAAGCAAGTTGCTCAAAATTATATTAAGTTTTGATTTATCTGTAAATATCTCACTGTCATTATCGGGAAGTCCTTTTTTTAAATACAATGGTATTTTTTGCTCTTTTGCCTTT
>DAOVUO010000100.1 GCA_030632545.1 Bacteroidales bacterium | reverse complement strand
TAATTTAGTTAAAGCAAATTTTGTGGATGATTTTATCAAAAATGTGGGTAAAGTATATAAAGAAAAAACAAATTTAACTTCTAATTTTTATATTCTGGAATCAAGTACTGGAGCAGAAAAAATTTCGTAACAATAAATAATAAAATTTTAGGTGAAAGCTTAGAATTGACTTGACTCTAGTCGTCAATATTTTTTAAGATAAAATTTTTTATTTCCATATCGTTTAACACCTTAACATTTGTAATAAGTAAATTATCGTTTAACTCAATCCCTAATTCTTTACAAGAATTACTTATTTGGCGAAAAAACTGCCTGAGAGACAAATCTAATCGCAAAAGCACTTCCATTTTGACAAAATTTGCTTGAGCCTTAAAATACTCAATTTCACCATTTTCACGGTCAATAAAAAAATCTAATTCTTTCTCTAATATTTTTATCTGAGTTTGATTAAAATCCTTACTAGTTACAGAAAACAATACAACAAAATAGCGCAATTTACCATCTTTTCCTCCAAGTCCAGATGAGACCAATACAGCATTTTTTTCTAACAAGTAACTTTCAAGCTTCATTCTCGAAGCCCGCAAAGCCAGATAAGCCCAATCCTTTACATCTTCAGAGGCCTGTTTCTCAAAATTTTCTAAAACCCTATATGCCTTTGGATTTTTGCAATTCGAAAGAAAAACAAGGATTTCCTTTATATCTTCAATTTCAACACTTTTTTCAAGAACTGAAAAAAGATCTAACATAAACTCCTCTTTATCTATCTTTTCCTCACTATTAATTATTCCCTTATTAGAGACTTCAACAAATTCCATCTGTATTTCAATAGGAATTTCGCGATTAACTATATCAGTTTTGCCAAAATTTTTACCAAAATGCTCTTCGATGTATTTTAGTACATTATCAAATTCCATAGTATATTTAAAAGTGACTTTATTGTTTAGTACATTCTAGTACTCACATTTTGCACAAATTTAATGATATAATAGATTACTAGCACCAAAATTTGATATAACTTCAAAAAATTAATTTTCTTTTAACAATTTATAAAAAATTTAACTTGCTAAAATTTGATACTCCAAATTTAATTTAAAAATTTGCAGCATAAATAATAAAATATTATAAAATGAAAATAACAAAAGAAATTACTATTGAAGAACTTGTTGAAAATCTACCAAGTTCAGTAAAATATTTGATGGACGAAGGAATAAAATGTATTGCTTGTGGTGAGCCTATTTGGGGAACATTAGAAGAAGCTGCAAAAGAAAAAAACTTCGACAACAGTGCTATTGAGCGGTTTGTTACGGATTTAAATAAACTATCTGAAAATAAAAATGATACTAAAGACGAGCAAACAAAATCAATAAACGTTAATAAACTAGACATCTAAAAATTAGCTATCTAAATACAAGCACATTAACGCCGATAGCAATTAAAAAATTTAGAAAACGATTGCATTTGTTACACATTTCCCCTGCTAAGGTTAAAATTATTAATAATAAGGTATTTACAACATAAAAACCGTATTACTAATTTTCAACCCTAGGGATTGTTCCGAAATAACTTGGTTTAAAACTGTCAATTTATTCCATCACAATCCCTTAGTAGAAAATAATGTGTAGAAACAATCAAGCTTATTAGCATTAATTTCTAAATTCAATTCAAAACTAATTGTATTTTAGTTAATTAACGAATCAGATGCATTTTGATTTGTTTTCATTTGTTTCTAATGACATTCGTTTATAGGTCTTGGTTCTCCATAATCACTATACTAGGAATCTTAATTTTAAAATGGAATAATTCATTCATCTCAACGCAGTAACTTTTTAGTAGTTTAAAAATACTTTAAAAAAAAATCATTTTTTTAAGAAAAATCACAACCTAAAAATAGCAAACTACGTATATTAGTAAAAACAAATATGGAATTACCATTGGAACAAAGTAGACCATCAAATATAGAGAACGAAAAAGCTGTAGGTTTGATTTTAAAATATATAAATGACTTAAAATCAAATAAAACTCCATCATACCCCTTGCAATTAAAAGGAACTGAACACGAAAAAATTATAAAAGAGCTAAATAGTTTAGTTCAAAAAAATGAGGAAACACAAAATAATCGAGAAAATCAGATTACTAATCTTATTACAAAAAAGAAAGAAGCACAAAACACTGAAAAAGAACATATTCAATTCATGCTTAGAGCTGCACAAAATATATTAAATCCATTAAACGGCATACTTGGTTTTCTTGACATATTACTTTCTTCACCAGAAAATTTAAGCATAGAAGATAAAGAAAAATACCTTAATTTTATTAGACAGGGAGAGTTTGCATTATTGCAAAACATTGACCACATGACTGCTTATGCAAATATTATGACGAGCGACAATCCAGGAGCAGGATTTTGTAGAACAAAGCAAGTACTAAAGTACGTTGTACAAAAAGCTAATGATAAAACAATTATAAAATATAAGCGCCAAGAGTCGATACAGATTAGCCAAGTTGTACAAAAAATGGATTTATTCTTACAAATTTCAGAAAATTCTATAAAACTAATTTGGAATGTGCTAATAGAATTTGTGATTACACTATTTAAAAAAGCACAAATAACTCTTGATATCATTGAGGATAATAACGGCATTATTCTGAAAACGGTTGTCATAGCAGAAGATTTTGTAAGAAAAGAACAAATAAGTAGTCTCGAAAATTTTATTTCAGCTTCGGGAGATAAGACACTTTATAAACCACAAATTGGGATTCCTCTATTTGTTGCACAAAAACAGCTTGCTTTAATTAATGGTGAATATAGTCTAAACATAAAAACAAGTAAAAAAATAGTTCTTTACATTAATATTCCTAATGCTATTTGTGCTGAAAAGGAATAGTTTTCTTACCTTTATGTTTTATTTCACATTATTATGGATTTAAATAGTCCGAATTGGTTTATTAGTACTGTAAAATATTTCCAAAAGTTAAATGAAACGAAACCTGAAAAGTTTGGTGATTGGTATACTACACACAGAAAATTAGGATTTACCTTAGGAGTTTGTAAAAAAACCGAATACTACTTCAATTTTTCAGAAGACAAGATTTTCAATGAAAAGGAAAAACTTAAGTTATGCTATATATTTGCATTACACCAAGTCTTTATCGAAAAAAATGATTCAAACTTAAACTTCACAGAAAGCATTAGTCTTTTTTTTTCTTCACAGTTTAATATATCTATTCCTAACGACAAAAAACTGGAAGATTTTATAACACAGCGAATTAGAAAGCAAGAAGACAAAAAACTTAAAAATTGGGAAAAAGTACTTCCTCATAGTTTACTTTACTGCGATATTTTTGCTTGGCAAAGATTTTTAACACACAATTTTAACCCCCATTTTTTGTTTAATTACCAAGCTTTTGTACTTAATAAACTTTCAGTATTTATTGAGGCTGTAAAACCAGTTACTAAACAAGAAAAGCGCTATTTGCAAAACTTCACCGAATCAGCAGATAATCTAAAAATGGCTGATTTAAGTACTTTTAAGTCAAATGATTTAACAAAACAGGAAAAGGCATATATTGTAGAATTAATTATATTAACTGCATGGATAGATTCGCATTTTACTGATGAAGAACTATCAACAATACAACAATTTCAAAGCGAATTTAAAATTGAAAGTGCAGAACTTAATGAAAGTATAAATTTTATAGAAGATTTTTTAAAAACCAGCGATAGTGAAAATTTATTCATTCTTTCAGAATCTAAATTTTCTATTGTACAAAAAAAGTTGATTGAAACTACAAAACACCAAATTCTTAAAAATAAGAAAAGAATAGTACAAGAAATAAGTGAAAGTAAGGAACTTGTAATGCTACTAGCTAAATCAACTAAGCAAAAACTCAGCAAAGAAGAACAAAAAAAAGTTAAAACTCAACTTATAGATATTTTTAAAATTATACCTTCTGTTGCCATATTTTTATTACCAGCAGGAAGTTTATTATTTCCATTTATAGTTAAAATTTTGCCAAAAAAGATGCTCTTACCAAGTGCTTTTATTGATGAAAATAACTCCGAACCTTAAAAAAATAATAAAATTAGGTAATCAATCATAGGAATTTTAAAAAATAGCTTAAATTTACGCAACAAACTAAAGTTTTGAAAATGGATAAGAAAAGTGAAAAAATATATATTGAGCCTACCGATGATTCCCCTTTAATTCATCTCGATAGAAAAAATCTTGTTTTTGACATTTCTGGGCATTCTTATGCTGCCGATATATATACCGTTTATCAGGGTGTTATAGAATGGTTAGATTCGTTCGAAGATTTTGAAGGAAAATTAGTCTGTAAATTTGATTTTAGTATACTTAGCTCAGCTTCACATAAAATGGTTTTCGAAATATTACTCAAATTGGAAAATATGTATAATAATGGAAACGACATTATTATTAATTGGATTTATGCTGAATTTGACGAAGATATGCTTGAAGTTGGTGAAGCATTTAGCGAAACAATTAATCTTCCATTTGATTTTTATCCAAAAGACACTAAATCCTTTTTTAAATAATAAAATAGAATAGTTTAAAATTTATCTCCCAAATATTTTGGAATAAATATTAAAACTATTTGATTGCAGCTAGCATTAACGATAGGTTTCTGATGTTCGGGGGCAGCTTGATGCATTTTTGTAATTACAAACAATAACGAACACTTTGGTCAAAGTATTTCTCATTATTGGGCTTGGTGACTATAAGCCCTTTATGTATTTATAAATCGCAATTTTGACATAATTCACCAACCTGCCCCTAACAACAAAGGACTATTGAAATAAAAAGCAACACTTATTCAAAACATTATTGTCCGATAAAAATAGGAATTAGTGAAATTTTGAGTTCAACTTTTTGAAAATAAAATATTAGGGATCTACGAAAAGCTATAAAATGTGAATTTAACCGTTAGATGAATTTATTATAACAAAAACGCACATTTTGATAATAGCCCACTTTATATTAACTTTATAGTGATAAAAAAAGTTTGGCTAGAAGTTTGTTTGTATAAATGGACAAGCATTTTTAGAAAATATAAGGATATAAACAATAAAATTTGCAATATAATGATGAACAAGGTAATCGTAAGTCTGCTATTTGTATTACTTCCAATACTAAGTGAAGCACAATTGTATTTTACAACTGGAGTGCCTAATGGGTCATATCAATCTATGGCTAACGATTTAAAAAAATATTATAGCAATTTGGAATTTCAAGCCTCAAATGGTAGCCTTGAAAATTTTGAACGTCTAATTTCCAAATCAAAAAAAACACAACTCGCTATATTACAAGAAGATGTACTTGTAGATCGCCAATTTAAAGATATGGCTGAAGGTGTGGATAATTTAGATGGAATTCGCTTATTAGTATCACTTGGTTTAGAAGAAATTCATATTATAGTAAGAAAAGACAGTCGGTATAAATCGCTAAAAGATTTAAGAGGAAAAAGAGTAAATGTTGGTTTAAAAAATTCTGGAACATTTATAAGCTCACAATTAATAGCATCAATATTAGGAATTAAATGGCGATCTTATAACTTTAGCTTAGACTCTTCCATTTCACTTTTAAATACTAGGAAAATGGATGCCATTTTCTTTGTAGGTGCTGCACCTGTAAATCAACTTAATATAATAGGCGACAGCATTCCAATCAAGTTTTTACCGATGGCAAATAATCAATTTGAGGAAATTTATTATAAATCAAAGTTTAGTAAAGAGAATTATCCGTTTTTAGATGAAGATGTGCCTACATTTGCTGTTAGATCATTGCTAGTTGCCAATATTAAAAAATTTGACAAAAAGGCTATTCCTAAATTAGATAATTTACTAGTAGCTTTTCGTGATAATTTTAATAATTTGAAACAAAGTGGACATCCTAAATGGAAAGAGGCTAGCTTTAATATTGAAGAATTTAGTTGGCCGCCTTACGAAGGTGCCGAAAAAATATTCTTTCCAAAACCTCCTCTCAAACCAGAAATAACAATTCTTTCTGGTGTTAAAGGTGGCTCTTATGAGCAATTTGCTCAAGATATTGAAAAAGTATCAAAATTTGTTATTGGAACAAATACTTCTTATGGAAGTATGGATAATTTCCGTCAACTTTATATAAAAGAAAAATATTACATCACTTTTTTACAACAAGATGTTTTAATCGATCAGCAATTAGATGATATAGAATATGAGACTAACTATACTGAAAATGTTAGGATATTGATGCCATTAGCCAATGAGGAGATTCACTTAATCACATTAGCTTCAAATAATTATTCAAGTATAAAAGATTTAAAAGGAAAAAAAGTTGGTGTTGGGACAATAAATCAAGGAACGCAGGTGACTTCTAAGCTTGTAAAAGAATTTATGAGAGGTAGTTGGGATGAAGTTGAAATCAACTTAGAGAATGGATTAAAGGCACTGAAAAATAAAGAGATAGATGCGCTTTTCTTTGTTGGAAGTTCCCCTGTTTCGGTTCTAAAAGATTATCAAGCAAATTCAGATTTTGGTTTGATTCCTTTATCTGGGAGTAAACTGAAAAAGTTTTATACTCCAACTATAATAAAAAAAGGCAGCTATCCATGGTTAAAATCAGATATCGAAACTTACGCTGTAGTATCTGTATTAGCAACAAATATTGAAAACGAAACGCCAGAGCAAAAAGAATATATCAAAGGTTTACTTAAAGATATATACAATAATATTGATAAGTTAAGAAAAGATGGACACGAAAAATGGTCAGAAGTAAAATTTGATTTTTCTGATATAAAATGGGCTATTTATCCTTCATCTTTGCAAATTCTAAAGATAAAAGAATAATCTTTTTAAAATTGCGTTTTAAAACTTAGAGTGAGTTTGTTTTAAGCTTGAATTCTATTAATAACATTAACATACAATGAGAGAAAAAATAAAAAAAAACTCGAGCACGACATAAATCTTTAACCAATGAAAAAATTACACATACTTATATTGGTATTAACAGTGTTATCATTTAGCTCTTTTAATACTGATATGACATCAAAAATAGACAAGATTCCTGAAAACAATTCAATTGAAGAGTCTCAAGGCATTCGCTATTACTGGTTTTTTATTAAAATGAGAATGGACGAAAGGAAAAAACAATATTTTATTATAGGAAATGCCTCCTACGTAACAAGTGGAACAGTTGAGATATTTCGTCAAAAATTATGGTGGGGATTAACTCACAAACAATTGGCTATTGGACCATTTATGAGTTCAGAAGAGGCCGAAGTTGCACGTTTATATTATAAAACTACTCGAGAGAGAATTCCTAAGGATATTGATGCTCCAAAAACAGAAGTACACTGGTTTTTATTAACTGTTAAAGAGTTGAAAAGAGCAAAAGCATTCAAGCTCGAACGTATGCCAGCACGTGCTGCATCAGGAACAATTAATGATTTTGTTGATGTATTATTTGAAAGCATGACATTTGAACACCTTGTGGTAGGGGCTTTCTGGAATTATGATCAAGCAGAATATGCAAAAAAAATATACAGAGAAAGTGAATAATTTGATAAAAATTAATGCATCAAATTTTTATCTTCTTGCTGTATAATCTAAATATTGATTAATATAATTTTCGGAATTAGAAGATTTTGATTTAATCCATTCAATTACTGGATCACGATAATGAATAAATGTATTATATGGTGTGGAATCATATTTTGCAAAACTATTTGTGGGTACTGAATATAAATAATCTGTAGTTAATACAATATACACACTATCAGAATGGATTGTTTCACCCGAGGATAGCACGTTCCCATTTGTAGTTGACATTCCGCCTAATTCAAAATTTCGAACACATTCAATTAATTCGTTCCCCCTAAGTTCCAGTTGTACAATATTATTATTA
>DAOVUO010000285.1 GCA_030632545.1 Bacteroidales bacterium | reverse complement strand
CCACCACCAGATACATTGAATAGTCTATTTCCTCAACATTTATTATTTTTCAAACCAAGGGACATTGTAAGCGGTGATTTTTATTGGCTTGCAGAAAATGAAAGTAAAATAATTATTGCTGTTGGCGATTCTACTGGGCATGGCGTTCCTGGCGCATTAATGAGCATGTTAGGTATCAGTACATTAAATGAGATTGCGGCATTAAATCAATACAAAACTGCGGCCGAAATATTAGAGGAACTACGCAAACAAGTTATATCCTCTATGAATCCGAAAGGATCAACAGTTGAAACCAAAGATGGTATGGATATTTCGCTTTGTATTATAGATAAAGCAAAAAATGAACTTCAGTTTGCTGGAGCATACAATCCTTTATATCATTTTTCAAATAGTGAACTTAAAATAATTAAAGCAACAAGAACGCCAATAGGTGTTTACAAAGTCCCTCGTCCTTTTGAAAACCACATTTTAAATTATTCCCCAAATGACACTTTTTATATGTTTTCAGATGGATATCGTGATCAAATGTCACCTATAGGTGATAGATTAAAAACCAAGGGTTTTAAAGAATTATTGCAAAAAATACATAAACTGGAATTCAGTGAGCAATACAAAAAACTGGAATTAGTTTTTGACAACTGGAAGTTAAATGCAAGCCAAACAGACGATATCATTATATTTGGATTTAAACTTGATTAAAGTAAAGCTTGATATGCAATACTTCGTTAAGATTTACTAAATTTACTGTTTCAAAACTGTAGTTCGCTAGTTATAAGCAATATAGTAAATAAAACAAAATTTAGTAAATCTATAGACTTCAGTTGTTTATAAAAATTTAACGAACCATTGATATGGCTACAGATTATACCGATACGTTTTTGGTAATTGTATCGAAGCTCACAACAAAAAAAATTAATCTTTCGGCATGAGCTGTCCCGAAAAAATCGGGACACTTATACAATTTTTCAAAGAAAACTAATATAAATATCAGTTTAGCTAGTAAAAATTTCAGTTTTTAATTCAATAAAATCTTCTATAAAATATATTGAACCATTTTATGGTATTTATTATGAAAATAGATAATAAAAAAAAGGGGAAGCATAATAAAAATATGATTACTTTTGCGTTTCGGTTTAAAAGAAACTAAAATATTGCAGACCGTTCTATCGCTGGCTTGAAATATAGCAAGAGGAAAGTCCGGACACCATAGAACAACACGCTTCTTAACGAGAAGATATCTGAAAAGATATAGTAGTATAACAGAAAATAACCGCCCCAATTTATTGGGGTAAGGGCGAAAAGGTGAGGTAAGAGCTCACCGGGTATTGTGGTAACACAGTATGCCGTATGCCTCGTGTGGTGCAAGACCATGTACACCAACATCTAAGGGCTGTTCGTCCAATGTTGGGGGGTAGGTCGCTTTAGCTTATTGGTGACAATAAGCATAGATAAATGATAGAAATTCCGATTTTTAATCGTGAATACAGGATCCGGCTTATAGGTCTGCGATTTTACATAAAAAAAGAGGCTATTTTAGCCTCTTTTTTTATGCTAGTGTTTTTCTAATACGTATTACCTTTTCTAAAATATCTTCAAGCTTATCCAATTTCAGCATAGTTTGAGCATCGCTTTTAGCCCTATGAGGCTCAGGATGAGTTTCAATAAACAATCCATCTGCACCATTAACTGCGGCCGTTAATGCCATAATTTCAATCATTTCAGGATCACCACCAGTTATGCCTGTATTTTGATTTGGCTTTTGCACAGAATGCGTACAATCCATCACAACGGGTGCTCCTAATCTCTTCATTCGAGTTAATGATGTAGCATCTACAATTAAATCACTATATCCGAAACTAGTTCCTCGCTCGCACAAAAACGCGTTTTTATTTCCAGTGCTATAAACTTTATCTAAAGCAAATTGCATTGCCTCTGGCGATAAAAACTGCCCTTTCTTTATATTAATAGGCAAACCAGTTTTTCCAGCGGCTAAAAGTAATTCGGTTTGCCTACATAAAAAGGCTGGAATTTGAATATGATTTACATATTTTGCGACTTTTTCAGCTTCATAACTCTCATGAATATCAGTAATAGTGTCTATTTTAAAATGCTCACCCACATCTTTTAGTATTTCAAGAGCTAAATCATCACCTATTCCAGTAAAACTATCCAAACGAGTTCTATTAGCTTTTCTATAGCTACCTTTAAATATATAGTGAATATCTAATCTATCGCAAATATCTTTTACTTTTTCTGCAATAAAAAAAGCCGTCTCTCTCTCCTCAATAGCACATGGGCCGGCAATTAAAAACATTTTATCCATTTTGTTTTGCTTTTTGTCCAAGATATCCACCATGATGGCGTTTAGAATAATCTTGTTTTGTAAAACCTATTTTTTCCATCATTAAAGTAACCAATATATCGCCCACAACTGTCATTACTGTAGTTGATGTTGTAGGTGCTAATCCCAGTGGGCAAATCTCTTTTGGATGCCCTGTAAAAAGAGTTACATCAGAAAAATCTTTCATAGTACCATCAGGATTTCCTGTAAGTGAAATTATTTTAATAGAAGGCACTAAATTACGCACAAGCACCTCTAACTCAACAATTTCGCGAGTTTTACCCGAATTAGATATCATTAAAATAATATCATTGGGCTGAATGATTCCTAAATCGCCATGTTGTGCTTCTGAGGGATGAAGAAAAACAGAAGGAGTTCCTGTTGAAGACATTGTAGTGGCAATATTCATTCCTATTTGCCCAGCTTTTCCCATCCCACTAACTATCAATTTTCCATTTTTTTTATGTACATATTCAAAAATTAAATCAATAGCTTTTATAATTGATTCATTAATTGGAATATTTTGTAGTGCTTCAATTTCAGCAGCAATAAGATTTTGTATTTTCTCAATATACATATTATATATTTTAGTGCGAAATTAAACGATTCTAATGAAATAAAAAAGGCTATCGGAATTCCCGACAGCCTTAAATACATTATATTGTAAATTAATTATTCTGCAACTACATCAAAAGCTACTTCAACAGAAACTTCGCGATGCAATTTTACAACAGCACTGTAAGTTCCCACTTCTTTAACTAAATCGCCTTGTATTGAAATTATTTTACGATCAATTTCAAAACCTTTACTTGCTAAACCTTCAGCAATTTGAATATTATTTACCGAACCAAAAATTTTACCTGTAGTACTTGTTTTAGCACCAATTTCCAACTTTACGCCTTCTAATTTTTTGGCTAAATCTAAAGCTTCATTTTTGATTTTTTCCTCTTTGTGTGCTCTTTGGCGAATATTCTCTGCCAACACTTTTTTGGCCGATGATGTTGCAATAACGCCATAGCCTTTAGGAATTAAATAATTACGTCCATAGCCGTTTTTCACACCAACTATTTCGTTTTTATGTCCTAATCCTGTGATATCTTTCTTTAAAATAATTTCCATTTTAAATACTTATTTTTGATTAAACAATCAATCCAATTATTTAAAAAGATCAGTTACATAAGGCATTAAAGCCAAATGGCGTGCTCTTTTTACAGCTCTAGCAACTTTACGTTGAAATTTAAGAGAAGTTCCTGTAATGCGACGAGGTAAAATTTTACCTTGCTCATTCACAAATTTCTTTAAAAAATTAGGATCTTTATAATCAATGTACTTAAGCTTATTTTTCTTAAATCTACAGTACTTTTTCTTCTTGATATCAACTGATGGTGGGGTTAAATATCTTATTTCTCCTTGATTCTGTGCCATGATTTATTCCTCCTTATTAGATTTTTCTTCGGTATTAGATTGTTTTTTCCTACGCTTTTCGTTAAAAATAGCGTGATACTTTTCGATTTTAACCGTAAGGAATCGAATAATTCGCTCATCGCGGCGAAGTTCTGTTTCAAATTTATCAATAAACTCACCCTCGGCCTTAAACTCTATAAGGTAATAAAACCCTGTAGTTTTGTGCTGAATAGGATAAGCTAATTTCCTTAATCCCCAATCATCTTCATAGACGACCTCTGCTCCATTCTCTGTTATCATAGAACGGAACTTCTTAACCGTTTCCTTCATCTGTTCTTCAGACAAAACGGGAGTTGCAATGAAAACGGTTTCATACTGGTTCACCATAATTTCCTGTTCTTTAATTAAATATTTCGGACGGCAAAATTAAAAATTTTCTTCTAATATTCAAACATTTCTTAATAATAATTCAGTAATTTCTAAAGTAAATTAGTCTTTTTTTGCAAAAAATAATATTCTTGCCTTTGTAGAAATTAGTTCATAAATTACGTAATAAGAAACCGAAAAGCCTTAGAAAGTCGCCAAATAAGGCTAAAAAAGAAAAGCAACAGAAAAAAACAAGTATCAAATATCGTCTAACGAAATCTGAAAAACGTCAGCTTGTTAATTCAAATAGCGGACATCATCAACCAATCAACTTATAAAGAGTGACTTATGACTAGTTTAATTAAGAAATATGATTTTACACTAAAATCTGTAATTCATAAAATTCTGACTTATCGGGAAGGCTATATTCTTTGATGATGTCGAACTTTTACAAGAAACTAATGCCAAAAAAATACAGCTAATATATTAGCTGTATTCAAATTAGAGATGCTCTGCTCCTGAAT
>DAOVUO010000068.1 GCA_030632545.1 Bacteroidales bacterium | reverse complement strand
AGAATATTGACGACCTGTTTTATTTAATAATAACTAATTTTACCGTATAATCCCATTTTAAAAATTACATCGTATAATGGCAAAGCATTATCACGGAAGTTTACATAATAACGCTTCGACATTGTTTATTCTATAATAAATCGTGTATACAATAAAATAATAATAATTTTTGTTCATAATCGTTATAAAAAAACACGACAAAAATGTCGTGTTTTTTTATAACATAAATTTTAGTTGAGTTTTATTAACGTTGTTGAGCATCAACTACTGCAATTGCAGCTAAATTAACTAATTCTCTAACGCTACTTTCGAGCTGTGCAATCTGAACTGCTTTATTCATTCCCATCAGAACAGGTCCAATAGCCTCTGCTTGACCTAATTCCTGCATCATTTTGTAAGCAATATTTCCTGAGCTAAGATTTGGGAAAATTACTGTATTTACACGTTTGTTTCCAAGTTTAGTAAATGGAAATTTTTTCATTCTTAATTCAGCATTAAAAGCAAAATTAGCTTGCATTTCGCCATCAACCTGAAGCGTTGGATGATTTTCATGTAAAATATCAACAGCTCTTTTTACTATTTTTGGTGTTTCTTTTTCCGAAGAACCAAAATTTGAATAAGAAAGGAAGGCCATAACAGGCTCTACATTAAACATTTTAACAGCATTTGCAGTGATAAGAGCTGTACTAACTAATTTTGCAGTTGTTGGTTCAAAATTTACAGTAGTATCAGCAAAAAATACAGGCCCTTTTTTAGTCATCATCAAATACATACCCGAAACGTGATTTGCTTTAGGATTAACACCAATAACTTCAAGTGCAGGTTTAAGAACAGAAGCATATTTTGTTGCATATCCAGAAATCATAGCATCTGCATCTCCAGTTTCTACCATCATTGCAGCAAAATAATTACGGTTTGTTAGTTTTTCGATTGCTTCTTCGTAGGTTAATCCTTTACGTTTACGTTTTTCGTGTAATACTTGTGCATATTTTTTGCAAAGAGCACTATTTTTTTTCGATCTTGTATCAATAATTTGAACGCCTTCTAATCCTAGCTCAAAATTTGAAATCATTTCTTTGATTTCTTCTTCGTCACCTAATAATATTGGTTCTGCAAGGCCTTCTTGCTGTACTGTATGGGCAGCTTTAAGTACATTAAAATGGTTTGCTTCAGCAAATACAACTTTTTTAGCATTACTTTTAGCTTTTGTCATAACAGAGCGCATTAAATGGTTTTCTAAGCCCATTCTATTGCTTAACTCTTCAATGTATTTATCCCAATCTTTAATTGGTTCTGTGGCAACGCCAGATTCCATTGCAGCTTTTGCTACTGCTGGTGCTACGTGAGTAATTAAACGAGGATCCATTGGCTTTGGAATAATGTATTCGCGGCCATAAGTAATATTTGTTTGATTATATGCTGCATTTACCATTTCTGGAACATCTTTTTTTGCTAAATCAACTAATGCATACACAGCAGCTTTTTTCATTTCCTCATTAATAGCTGTTGCACGTACATCTAATGCACCTCTAAAAATAAATGGGAATCCTAATACATTATTTACTTGGTTCGGATAATCAGAACGACCAGTTGCCATAATTATATCTTTACGAGCACTTACAGCACTTTCGTAAGAAATTTCTGGATCTGGATTAGCCATGGCAAAAACAATAGGATTATCGTTCATAGATTTCACCATATCTTGTGTTAATACGTCTTTAACTGATAGACCAACAAAAACATCTGCGTCTTTCATTGCTTCTTCTAAAGTATGAACAGGAGCATCAGTTATAAAATCTTTTTTGTAAATATTCAAGTCTGTGCGGTCTCTATGTATAACTCCTTTACTATCGCACATTACAACATTTTCTTTTTTTAGACCAAGCGAGATGTATAATTTGGTACATGCCATTGCAGAAGCACCTGCACCGTTAACGACTATTTTTACATCTTCGATTTTCTTTCCTGCTAATTCAAGCGCACTAATCAGTCCTGCTGCCGAAATAATAGCTGTTCCGTGCTGGTCGTCGTGCATAACAGGAATGTCTAATTCTTCTTTTAGGCGACGTTCAATCTCAAAACACGAAGGGGCTGAAATGTCTTCAAGATTAATACCACCAAAAGTGACAGCAATTTCTTTTACTGTTTCAACAAATTTGTCAATGTCTTTCGTTGAAATTTCAATATCGAAAACATCAATATCAGCAAAAATTTTGAATAGCAAACCTTTTCCTTCCATAACAGGTTTACCAGCATCTGCACCAATATCTCCAAGTCCTAAAACTGCTGTTCCGTTTGAAATAACAGCTACTAAGTTTCCTTTAGCTGTATATTTATAAATGTTTTTTGGATCTTTTTCAATTTCCAGACATGGCTCAGCAACACCAGGCGAATAGGCTAAGGATAAATCCTTTTGTGTAGAATATGGTTTTGTTGGGACTACTTCTATTTTTCCCGGTTTTCCCATTTGATGGTAATCAAGAGCATCTTGTTTTGTAAATTTAGGCATATTCAATAAATTTAGTTATTTAAAAATTTGTGTTATCACTTAGTAATATTCGTAATTTTTTTCTTGATTTCCTCACTATCCATAGCATTTTTCAGTAAATCTAAATAGCTTGTTCTGTTTTTGTATATATCACATGCTAAAAAAATTGCCTTTAAAAATGATTGGTGGCTTGCTTTATTTTTACCAGCAATATCATAGGCAGTGCCATGGTCTGGCGATGTTCTAATTATTGGCAAACCTGCTGTAAAATTAACTCCAGAATTAAATTCTAATGCTTTAAATGGACTTAATCCTTGATCGTGGTACATAGCTAAAACAGCATCAAATTTGTCTAAACTATTTGAGCCAAATAGTCCATCAGCAGGATAAGGGCCAAGTGCCATTATTTTTTCTTTTCTTGCTGATTCAATTGCTGGAATTATAATTTCGATTTCTTCCATTCCGAGCAAACCATTGTCGCCTGCATGAGGATTTAATCCTAGCACAGCAATCTGAGGTTTTCTAATTCCGAAGTCTTGTATTAAGCTTTGATTTAATATTCGAAGTTTTTTTAATATAAGCTCAGAGCTTAGGTCTTCTGACACTTTTTTTAATGGAATATGTCCAGTAACTACTCCTACACGTAATTTTTCGCCAAGCATAAGCATAAGAGCTTCGCCTTCGCCAGCATTTTCCTCAAAATATTCGGTATGGCCAGGGAAGTTAAATTCTTTTGATTGTATATTTGCTTTGTTTATAGGAGCTGTAACAATAATATCTATTTGGCCTGATAATAAGTCTTTTGTTGCATGTTCAAGTGCTTCAAATGCAGCATAACCCGATTCTTTTGTTGATTTTCCTAATTCAACTCGTACATTATCATCATTACAATTAATGATATTAGCTCTTTTGGTATTGGCATCTTCCGCTTTTCTAATTGTATTAAAATTGAAGTTGTTAATATTTAGAGCTTTTCTGTGATAAGCGGCAATTTTTGGTGATCCATAAACAATTGGCACACATATTTCTGTAATTCGGTTGTCTTGAAGTGCTTTAATTATAACTTCGTAACCAATTCCATTAATATCACCTTGTGAAATACCAATGCGTATTTTATTTTGCATTTTTCTAAATTTAATATTTTGATAAAAAGTCAACGAGTAATCTAACTCCTGATCCAGTTCCATTTTTCCCTCGGTATGAATCTGGGGCAGGAACGTGGGCTGTACCAGCTATATCTAAATGCACCCACGGATAATTTGTAAAATGTTCTAAGAATTTACCAGCAGTTATAGCTCCTGCATCTGCGCCACCTAAATTTTTCATATCGGCAATATCCGATTTTATTAGTTCGCCATACTCCTCCCAAAGAGGAAATTCAACAAGGCGTTCATAAGTTGAAAATCCGCTGTCCTTAAGTTGATTAAATATTTTATCGGAACATGTACGCATAGCAGCAATGGCTTCTTTACCTACAGCTCTCATAGCAGCACCTGTAAGTGTGGCTAAATCAATTACAAGTTCGGGATTGTATTTTTCTGCGTAAGAAAGAGCATCAGCTAAAATCATACGTCCTTCGGCATCAGTATTTAATACTTCTACAGTTTTTCCATTATACATTTTAACTACATCACCAGGCGCATAAGCATTTAAACCAGGCCTATTATCTGTTGCTGGTATTAGACCTATGATATTAATTTTTACTTTTGCTTTAGCTAATGAATAAATTGCACCGGCAACAACAGCAGCACCACCCATATCAACTTTCATTATATCCATGCTATTGGGTGTTGGTTTTAAACTTAAACCACCAGTATCAAAAACTACTCCTTTGCCAACTAAAATAACTGGCTTTGTGTTTGTGGCTTCGGGATGTTTGTAACTTATAATCGTAAATGTTGGTGGGTCTATGCTACCTTTGTTTACAGCTAGTAAACCGCCCATTTTTAGAGCTTCAATTTGTTTTTTATCAATTACTTCTACATTGTATCCTGCAATTTTTGATTTTTCCTGAATTTCTTCAGATAATTTTATTGCATTTAAGTAAGAGTAGGGTTCGTTAACTAAATCTCTAGCCCAATATACGCCTTCTAAAGTGGAAACTATGAGTGTTTTTTCCTTTTCTGTAAATTCAGAAGTTAAAATTTGAATTTCTGTTAGACTGTTATTCTCCTTTTTAGAAAAGTATTTTAAAAATTGGTAATTCCCTAATGCCAAACCATCAATACATGCTTTTGTGTGATTATTATCATTTGTGAAATTTGAAATACTAATACTTTTTAAACTAGCTTGATTAATAGATTTGAGTAGATTATTTGCTTGTATTCTTAGCTTTTCTACTGTTTGATAAAGTTCTGGTTTTTCTTCTATGAGTAAAATATACAGTTGCTGGTCAAAACGATTTACATTAATTAGTTTTTGCTTGTTTTCTATTTGACTATTTAAATAATTAAATTCTTGTTTAGTAAGTTCGTTTTTTAATGAGTCTGATTCTTTTACTAGATAAACAGTTGATTGCTTATCCTTAAATTCATTTACAAAAGATATGTTTAAATTCATTTGATTGATTTTATTAAAACTTAGACAATAATTATGATTTAAGTCACCTACTCATGTATGTTTTTTTTAAGTAAAATTACATCTAAGTAGTTTTAACTTTTTTATTTTAGGAACAAAGTTAGGAATTAAAACCATTTGAGTAAATCTTTTACAATTATAAATTGCATTTTAAAAAACATATTTTGTCGACTCTTTCATTTTTTTCATTTTTGCATCATAATTTTTTTCAAATTATTTAGTTATATTTTAATATAAGTGTTTATTTTTATGAAGTTTAAGTTAATTATTATTATTTTTCTAGTCACTCTATTTTCAAATTCTATTTTAGCTCAATCAAAATTGCGTAGTGCAAAGCAATTGTCAAGGGCAAAAACCTATAAATCTGTGGAGGAGGCATTAGTTAGTCCCAAAAGGGTTTATAAGCTCGATTTGAGTTATCAAAATTTGTTGAAAGTTCCCGAGGAATTGTCTAAATTTATAAATCTACAGGAATTAAATCTATCGGGTAATAAAATTAGCTATTTTCCTGATTTTTTGTGGAATTTCACCAATCTTCAGGTAATTAAATTTGCAGAAAATCAATTGATGGAAATTCCTGATGGAATTGGTAAACTCATATTTTTGGTAGATTTAGATGTTTTTAACAATAGAATTACTCAACTTTCAAATCAGGTTGGGAATTGTACAAAGCTTGTGAAGCTTGAGCTTGGATGGAATCAAATTACTAATATAAGTGATAGTTTGCTCAATTTGACTAATTTAGAATATTTTAGTATTGAGAAAAATAAAGTCAGTCAGTTTCCTTCTACAATTGGCGCATTAAATAAATTAAAAGCACTTAAGCTTTTTGATAATCAGTTACGAAATTTGCCAAGTGATATAGGAAGCTTAAATAATTTACCTGAATTTTCTGCTGGGAAAAATAATTTAAAAGTATTACCAGCAAGTTTTAGTAATTTAACTCAGCTCGTTTATCTTAATTTGGAATCTAATCAATTAACAAGTTTGCCTGCTGATATTGGGAATCTAAATTTACTTAAAAGTATTCATTTGCAGAATAATAAATTGAGTAAATTGCCTGCTAGTTTTTCTAAATTGATTAATTTAACTGAGATTGAGCTGCAAAATAATAATTTACGTAGTTTGCCATCTGATATTGGTGCGTTTAAGCAATTAAATTCTATTAATCTAAATCACAATCAACTATCTTCTTTCCCCAAGTCTGCTGTTGAATTAATTGGTTTACAATCATTGGATTTATCGTATAATTGGTTTGGTAATTTCCCTTCTATCCTAGGCTCTATAGTTTCTCTCGAAGATTTGAATTTAAGTCATAATGGGATTAAAGAGTTTAAATACATCAAGGGAAATTTTGAAAATTTGCGAGTTTTGGATTTATCATCTAATAAAATATTGGGATTATCAGGCGATATTGTGCGTGCTCAAAAACTCGAAATACTAGATTTAAGTAGAAATAAAATTATGCTAATACCGAAAGAATATAATAGATTCAAGAATTTACAATTTATAAATTTATCTAAAAATCAATTATACTCATCTCAGAAGAAAAAAGCGAAATCAATATTTGGAAGTGCTAAAGTTGCGTTATGACGCTGATTTCCAATCTTGGAATTAAGCAATCGGCTGCCTATCGAACATTTGAACTTTTTAGTCGAAAAATTTGTATTTGAATACTCTTTTTCTTTTATTTGCGTTTAATTATGCATAGGTACTTTCTGTTTTTTTGTTATTGTCTTAAAATGACAGTACTTATATATGTAGCTGGAAGTTATTTATAATGGATTCGTAATTTAAAGTAAAATTAGTATGACAAGTATTAAAACAAAAGCTCAAGTAGTGAGAGAAGAAATTGCCAATGTAATTACTCATGGTATTGGTTTAGCACTTAGTGTAGCGGCACTGGTTTTGTTGGTTGTGTTTTCTAGTAAAGAAGGTGATGCATGGAAAATAGTAAGTTTTAGTATTTTTGGGGCTTCATTAGTCCTGTTATATTTGGCTTCAACGCTGTATCATAGCACCAGAGAGCCAAGTCGAAAAATAAAATTGAATAAGTTAGACCATTCAGCAATTTATATACTTATTGCAGGAACTTATACGCCTTTTACCTTAGTAACTTTACGTGGAGGCTGGGGATGGACAATTTTTGGAATTATTTGGGGATTGGCAATTATTGGAATTATATATAAAATGTTTTTCTATTCTGTAAAGTTTAGATCAATTTCTGCTGTAATTTATCTTTTAATGGGATGGATAATTGTAATTGCACTAAAACCTCTTATTGCAAGTCTAAGTTTAGAAGGATTAATTTGGTTATCAATTGGTGGGCTTAGTTATTCTTTAGGCGTTATTTTTTATTTGTGGAAAGATTTACCTTTTGCACATCCTATTTTCCATTTATTTGTTTTAGGTGGTAGTATTTCACATTTTTTTGCTATTCTACTGTATGTTTAGGATATATACCAGTAGTTGAGATTTTATAATGGTATTAGTTTCTACTTTATGAGCTATAAAATGATTTTAAATTAGCCTGAAACGCTTATTTTGGGCTTGTTAAAGTTCGTAAAGAATCAGAAACTATAATTTAGATTAAATTGTGTGCTAAGACTACTAAAAGGAAGCTCGTAGGTTTGATTAAAGGGATAAGTTATTTTTTTTCCATCAATTGTTAGTTCTTTTATTCTTACTCGTTGAGCTATTATCTGAATTTCAATACCTAATTTAAGATAATTGTTTACGTATCTACTTACTCCTGTTGTTGCAGTAAATGCAGGCATGATATAGCCTTTTAAAAAAGTAAAGTAGGTTTTTTCATCGCGAGTAAGTGTACGGTAAAAATAGCTTGTAAATGGAATCATCATTCCTAATTGACTGTAGTAACTAAATTTAGTGAAGTGCTGATAAATTCTTAAGTTGATATCGCTTCTGAATTGTTCTGATTTATATTCTGTAATTCCTAATTGCTTGTCTGTTATTTGTTTATCGCCAATTAGGTAGGCGGTATTTGATTGTATTGATAAATTTGGAAGAATAAGGTATTCTATGCTTAAATTGTTTACTACTCCTTTTCCATAGCTCACATAAATTAGGCTGTTGTTGTCGTTAGCTCCTTGCATTTGTTGTAGAATAGGAAATGCATAACCCGATTTAAATCCAATATTGAATTTCTGTGATTTACTACTTAATGTGATAGTTAATAAGAAGATAATAAAAACCAGTAGTTTCATGTGTTTAAAATTTGTACGAAACTTGTCAATTAAAAAAAATCTAATCATAATTATTCGTTCGTATCAGTTAAAAACTCATTATTGTCTACTTCATTTTTTTTCAGCTCTTAAATTAGTGTTTATTATTTATCTGACAAAATTAAGCTTTGTGGTAAACCGGAATTGCCATAATATTTTTTGCTTCAAATTCTTTTTTTAAGTTTCTAAAATCTTGTGTGAAACCTAAGATAAATCCTCCACCGCCAGAGCCACATAATTTTAAAGTGAAGTTATTTTTATCTAAACCCTCTTTCCATAAGTTTTGAATTGAGTGAGGAATCATTGGATTAAAATATTTTATTTGATAGTTGGAGAGCTCTTTTAGATTATTAAAAAAAGTTGAGCTATTGCCATCCAAAATTGAGTCTATACAAATATTATTTAGAGGCATATATTCATCTGTAATAACTTTTTGGTATTTATCGTTTTGGCAACTTTCCATAAAATAATTAACCAAAGGTTCTGTAATTCCAGCTTTTCCTGAGTTAATCAGAAAAATAGCTTCATTTTCGTTAAAGTCTTTTCTAGGAATTTCCACTAATTCTATATGCTTTTGTTCTTTTATTAAAACTGGTTGTTTAAGATAAGAATTAAGTGGGTCTAGTCCAGAACTTGTGCCATGAAAATAGCTTTCTAATTTTGCAAGTTGAGTTTTAATTTCATTAATTTGTTCACTTTCTAGTATCGCTCTTTTAAAGTGATTTCTTGGGACATAGTTTTTGTATATTGCTGCTACTAATGCACCAGAACTTCCAACACCATAGCCCTGAGGAATAGAGGATTCGAAATACATTCCTT
>DAOVUO010000151.1 GCA_030632545.1 Bacteroidales bacterium | reverse complement strand
TAATAAAAAGTTTTATGTGTTACCATAAATACGCAAACATAGTTATAAGAGCGTCTCATTCAGCATATCAGCCCATACAGGATATAAGGTATAGAATCAGGGATCTAAGTCGCTATGGAATTTTGTAATAAAACGAAATGCATTGATTTAATACTTCCCCGATTTTGGGGACAGGCTTTTAAGTTTTAAGTTTTAAGTTTCGAGTGCAAAGGTTTAAGTTAAAATACTGAATATCTAGCAGTTATACTTAATAAATATATTTTTACAAATAATTATCATTCAATGTCTTACAAATATTTAACTGCCTACTTTACAACTCTATATTCTCTATTTATAGTTCTATACCAATCACTAAAATATCATCAAGTTGGTCGCTGTTCCCCTTCCAACTCATAATTTTTTCATTTAAAAATATTTTTTGATAGTACATTGGATAATCATAAATATTTTCAAGGTAAGTTCTAAATCGCTTTTTCATAAACTTTTTATGCCTTTCGCCACCAAACTGGTCGGTATAACCATCTGAAGCTAAATACAATTTAGCTCCTTTTTGCAAACTAAATTCTAATTCTGAAAATGTAGTATCATATTTACCAAACAAACCAATAGGTCGTCTATCTGCCTTTAAATCAATTATTTTAATTCCATTATCATTTTGCTGAACGATATATGCATTATTGTATGCCCCAGAAAATAAAGCTTTTCCAGTATCTTTATTGATTTTTACCAGACTAATATCCATTCCATCTCTTAACACTTTTTGTGCACCATCTTGATTTAGCGACTTTAGGACTTTTTCGTTAAGAATATCAAGCATTTTTCCAGTAGAAATAGCACCAAACATTGAGCTTATTTCATTTAAATAACTAATACCCAGCATACTCATAAAAGCACCAGGAACTCCATGCCCTGTACAATCGCCCAATGCTAAATAATAGTAATCATCTATTTCCTTAAACCAATAAAAATCGCCCGAAACAACTTCACGAGGAAGCCATAATACAAATGAGTCTGAAAATCTGGAATTTATATTTTTCATGGGCGGAAGCAAGGCATGTTGTATATTTCGCGCATAAAAAAGGCTCTCCATAAGAGATTTACTCTTCTCCTTGAGCTTAATATCAATATTATCTTTTACTCCCATTTGAGATTTATATGCTAAATGAACAGCTTCTATCTCCTTATTTAAACGATCTTGCTCATCCACTTTTACTGCCAATAATCCTGCATTCACTTCTAACTCTTCGTTATTCATCAGCAAATCATTACTTAAACGACGATTTTTCTTTATCAAAACCTGCATGTAAAAACCTGTAGTCGAGACTAAAAATAAAAACCCTATTAATAAATATATCAATATATTTTTCTGGTTATTTTCACTCTTAAGAACTGCTGTTTGTCTTTTAGATTCCGCAAGATTCAAATCATCTATAACTTTAATAATATTCTTTTCACGTTCCATATAATGCAAAGAATCCAACAAACCATTATATTTTTCATAGAAAAAAAGTGACTTTTCAAAATTATCAATTGCTTTAAAATAATTAGCATTCAATAAATACGCCTTAACTCTTAAATAATCAAGCTTATTCCTTTGTGCTATTTGAATTGCATCTCTCAATTTCAGAAAAGCAGAATCATTAATTTCAAGATAATTATAACACTTCGCAAGTCCAATATAAGAGTGAAATAAACCAACATCATCTTTATCTGATATTGCTTGCTGTCCTATTAATAAGTAAACCCCTTTGGCAGCATAATATTTTTTCTGAAACAAAAAGAGTTCCGCCATTAAATTCAAATTTGAATATTTGGGACTTTTCTTTTGCAAGCCTTGAAATTTAATAAAATAAAGCATGGCACTATCTTCAACTTTTGAGCAAAAATAATACTTACTCAATGCCCCATAAACCTGCAATAAACAAGAATCATTATCTATATTTTTACTTGCTTTAAGTAGCTGATTAAACTCCGCCTTAATTTGAGATTGAGTTTTATTTTTAAAATGCGATCTGGCTAATATAATTTTGCTCCCTAACAAACCTACATTATCACCAAGTTCCGTAAATAAACTAATAGCTTTTCCTGCATTACTAATTACTGAATAATGATCATTGAGTTGAAAATACAATTGAGCTAATTTCAAATATATATTAGCATTTTCGATACTTTTTACAGAATCTAAATCACTTGACAATGCACTTATTTTAAATAAAACAGATTCAGAGGAATTAGAATAATTGCTTGAATTAACACTTCGAACTAAAGAATCAACGATAACTTTACGAGGCGATATTGCTAACGAAAAATTTGATGCAATAAGCATCAAAAATAAAGACATCAATATTTTCGTTTTTTGATTCACAATATTAAATATTACAACAAATAATATAATTTTTTTTTCTAAAATACAAATTTTTAGGACTTCATTCTACTTAATAAAAAAAAAGTTTTTGTCGAACCCTTAAATATATCAATTTAAAATAAAACACCCTAAATTCTTACTTTAATTTCTTTAATTTTGTGAATTTAAAGCATTATATTCGGCAATATAATCATTTTTATAAAACTTTTTTTCATGGAAGTAAGTTTTTTGGGAACAGGAACATCTCAAGGAAATCCAGTAATTGGATGTTCATGTTCAGTATGTAAATCTAGCGACCCTAGAGATAAAAGACTAAGAAGTTCAATTCTGGTTAAAACGGATAAATTACAGTTTGTAATAGATACTGGGCCTGATTTTAGATACCAAATGATTAGAGAAAATATAAAAATACTTGATGCAGTTCTGTTTACTCATCAACATAAAGATCATATTGCGGGATTAGATGACGTTAGACCATTTAATTATCGGCAAAAAAAAGCCATGAATGTTTATGCCGAAAATAATGTACTGGAAGCTCTAAGAAGAGAATATGCTTATGCTTTTGAACTTAGTAAATATCCTGGGGTTCCGAATATTATTCTTAATCAAATTGATGAAAATCCTTTTGAAATTAATAATATTACAATTCAAACAATTCGATTACTCCATCACAAACTCCCCATTTTAGGCTTTAGAATTGGCAGTTTTAGCTATTTAACAGATGCAAGCAATATACCAGAAAGTGAATTTGAAAAGCTTAAAGGCACTAAAACCCTTGTCGTTAACGCACTCAGACATTCACCTCATATTTCGCACTTTAATTTAAAACAGAGTCTGGAAACGATAAAAAAGATTAATCCAGAACGCACATTCTTAACTCATATAAGCCACGGACTTGGAACTCACAGAAGAATTAATCAATTATTACCTAATAATATTAGTGCAGCCTACGACAAACTTAAAATTCAATGTTGATTAAATCTGATTTGCAAATACATTTCTGATTAAATCTTCGTGCATAGCTAAAGTATTAAAATATTTTGAACGATTAGCTCTTAAAAGTTTTCCACTTTTAATTACTTTTAATTGCTTTTTAATAGGCACATTTAGCCCCGAAATTAAAATATCATTTTTCTTATAAGTTAAATTCTCGTCCTCAATCACAAGAATCCCCCTATATATCCAAATTATATCCTCCTGTCCATTTCGAATCACACTTACTGTGTCGCCAGAAATAATATCTTCTAACTCAACAAAATATGCTAAAAAAATCAATATTTCAACAGACACATTATGAAATTCGTTTATTCTTTTCAAATATTTTAATTTCTCCAGTATTGTTCCATCTAACTGTCCTTTACTATTCTCCAGTATTTTTAAAAGCTTAACTCTATCATCATCAAAATTACTCAAAAAATAAGCCGTTCGAGCAGGATTAATATTGTATAAAACAGTTGCGGCAGTAGTATATACTAAAGGCGACTGGTGAAATAATCCTAAAAACACTTCATCTGGAATACTGCTAATAGAAATATCCTCTAATGTACTATTTATACTTTTTTCCGACCATTCAATTTCTTTAAAATTACTATACGAAATTTGCCATTTATTGAATTTAGTCTTTCGAAATAATGATGCTAAAACTTCTATTGCTTTTGCTCGGGTAGAATCAATTAACCTTAAAGGACTTGCCTTAATCATTTCTTTTAATTGCCCCACTACATCAATAGATTCCACAGCAAAATACATATTCAATCTTCTAATTTTCTGATAATTAGGAATATTTTCGACTAATGGCATAATTATGTTTTTTAAATCATCATCTAATATGCTATTTAAAATCTCGCTAGCATATATATTATTAGATGAATTAAGATTTGATTTTACTAAAGCAATTTGCTCCTTAGAATACAAAATCTCTAATATCATAAAAAGGCTGTTAAATCTCAATTTCAGTTCCTTATCAATAGCAGGAATCATTGCTAATGTTTTAGGATTTATTATAAAATTTTCGCGATATGTTAATAACCAAGTTGTATTTTGAACAATAAAATAAATTTTTCGCACCAAAATATTACGCTGCTCAGCAACAGGATTAAACTCCATAAAAATCAATGTTTTAATAATCATAGATTGCACATAATTATTAGAAAAATTAATATGTGAAATTAAATAATCTGTGGAAAATGAGCTGCCAATTTTTCCATATATCTCAATAATTTTAATTATTAGTTCAATATTTATTTTAGCATGAAAAAAATATTTATCTAATAAGGGAAGTACGTCATCGCCTAATTTTATTAAGTAATCTGCAATATAATGCGTGTAGTTCTCGTCGGTAAGCCAATGTGATAAATACTCAATTGCCATTTGATTATTTGTGTCGGACATCACACCAATTAATGATCTAATAATCAATGTATCGCCATCATCTAATCGTAGTATGAAGCGATTGCTTAGCATTTTAGGATTTTCACGTATTTTATTAATAATCTGCAGTTTATAATCATATTCACTGAGATTATCATTTTGCATATTTAATTCAAAATTAAATTTAACTTTCTTAACCAGTTCATCTAATTCAGAATCCCCTTTAACTATTAGCTCGTCAATATATTGAAATAAGGATTCGTTAAATGACAAATCAACATTTGTAAGAATTGCTTTATTTATTACAAGATTTTGGTGTTTAAATAATACTGGAATTAGTGGTTCTACTTGTTTCGGATTTACTTCAGAAAGAACAATTGTACTTAATTTCACCTCTGCTATTTTTTCACTATACAATCTACGAGCTAGAATATCTACGCCGTAAATATCATTATCTTTCTCATCTATGGAAAAATATTTCTTATTCTTTGCCTGCCTTACTAATTCATCTTTATGAGAAAAATACATTTTATTTAAACCAAAAATATGGACTACAGAAATTATACTTATCGTCCACATTAAAAAATGCCAATAATTTTCCCCTGTCGTAAAAAAAGGAAAAATCAGAATAGTTAACAGGCCGTAAAAAATTAATGCCAATAAAAGAAACAATGATAAAAACTGATTTACAAAAACCAGTTTTATCTCATATATTGCTTTTATCAACACAGAAAAAGCTAAATTAAAAATTCCTACTCGAAATGTAGATTCTGTAACCATAAGCAAACTCACAAAAAACAGAGCCAAAAATGAAGATACCCCTAAGCCATAACTAAATAACAGAAGCAATAAACTGATAATAAATACAGCTACGGAATTAAAAAACAGTGCTAATTGTATTCCAATACGATTAATCAAACGACGAGAAACTATACGAACAATAAACGCTAAAACTGATGCCAATAAAAAGTTAAACCCAAGAATACCAACAAATTCTATATTACTATTAAATTGTGGAAGATGGATTTTATAAGCAATAAAAAACAATAAAATTACTCCAAGAAATATTATAAAACTTATAAAAGCCGAAATAAAAGCCAAACGAGCAAACTTATTCTCCCTAATTTTATTTAATTGATTGAATATTGATACTTTATCATCTTCATTCTCATTTTTGACTATAGTATTAAATTTGAAAAATAGTGTAGCTATTAATAAAAAAACCATTGGAACAGCCGCATACAAAAATAAAAATTCGATATGTGGACTAATTACAAATAAAAATACTGCTAGCAATACTCCAATTCCAATTACTGAATACTCAAAAGTACGAATTATAGTTTGTTGATTTAAAACTTCAATTTTGCTATAACTGTAATTTATAGCTATTTGATTATACTTTTGCCATAAAATCCACTGTGGAATCAATAATCCTGAAAACAAAAAAGCTACCCATTTTGAAAACAAAAAACTAAAAATAAAGTACGCACCCAAATAAAATAAAATACTAAAAACTAAAATAATAATTAACAACACCCTGTTACTAAGCTTTTTAAACAAAAAATTAATAAAATTTACTATTAAAAAACCAGTAAGCAAATTAAAAAGTAGGGCAAATTGAAAATATTCAACAGATACTGAATTAATAAAAAAGATAATTATACCAATTGAAGCAAGTGGAACTACAATCCCCCCTAAAAAAGAAGAAAATAAAAAAAAACTAAGCCCTGAAGCCTTAAAAAGAGTACTCAAAAGACTAAAATAGTTGTCTTTTTTCTTATTGGTATATGTTGATTCCATTTTTTTT
>DAOVUO010000221.1 GCA_030632545.1 Bacteroidales bacterium | reverse complement strand
GAAAAACGAAAACAATATATTGATATAATACAAAACAGCGGAAATCAGTTGTTGCAAATTATTGACGCCATTTTAGAAATTTCCAGACTTGGAACAAAACAAGAAAAAGTATCAGAAAGCAATTTTTATATAAATAACTTATTTTCAGATTTATTTTCAATCTTTGAAATTAAAGCAAAAGAAAATGGTTTAGCTTTAAATCTAATAACAGGACTTTCGGATAAAGAAAGTTCAATTTTAACAGATAAATCAAAACTATATAAAATATTAAGTAACTTACTTGAAAATGCACTGAAATTTACAAACGCTGGTTCTATTGAATTTGGTTATAAAATAATTGCAGAAACAAAGAGTAATGCGTCTATTCAATTGTATGTAAAAGACACAGGAATAGGAATTAAACCTGAAGGTCATAAAATAATATTTGAACGATTTTCACAGGAAGAAAAAAGTTTAGAAAGAAATGTTGGCGGATTAGGATTGGGATTATCAATAGCCAAAGAAAATGCAGAATTACTTGGCGGAAAAATCACAGTTCTATCAGAAAAAGAGAAAGGTTCTACATTTTTTGTTACAATTCCTTATAAACCTGTTAATGCTGAGCAGGAAAAAAATAA
This sequence comes from Bacteroidales bacterium, assembly GCA_030632545.1. Taxonomy (GTDB): domain Bacteria; phylum Bacteroidota; class Bacteroidia; order Bacteroidales; family DYOH01; genus DYOH01. The sequence goes on along the minus strand of DAOVUO010000221.1, from coordinate 4,782 downwards.
TGCCCAAAAATCGTCAATCGAAAATAGAAAATCGTCAATCGAAAAATACACAATTCTAATTGTTGAAGACGAAGAAATAAATCATTTGTACTTAGATACTTTACTCGAAAATTTTGAACTAAACTTAATTAAATTACACGCAAAACACGGACAAGAAGCCGTTGAAATATGCAAAGAAAATGCAGAAATAGACTTTGTTTTGATGGATCTGAAAATGCCGATAATGACAGGATTTGAAGCTACAAAAATAATAAAAGAATTTCGACCCGATTTACCGATAGTTGCACAAACTGCCTATTCGACAAAAGAAGAAAAAGAACAAGCATTTTCGGCAGGTTGCGATGATTTTATTTCAAAACCAATAAGCAAAAAAACTTTAAACGAAATAATTAACAAATACTTGATAACAAGCAAATAACATTTAATCAATATGATAACAAAATAAACATTCGCAGTTCCGATAAAAAACATTCATAATTCGGCACAATGATAAATTAACAATATTCACTGACGGATTGAAGCAATAACGCTGACTGTCAGTGGCTTGAGTGGCTTGATTTGCGCCAATTGCCAATTCAGTAAAATATAGCAATATGAAACAAGAAAAAACAATACAAGAACTTAAAAATCAGATTGCCGTTTTAATGCAAGAGAAAAAATCTTATGTGAACAACGAAAAAATGTTTAAAGCTTTGGTTGAAACCGCTGTCGGAAACATCGGTCAAGATTTTTTTAATAATATCATTACAAGACTTTCCGAATGGTTGAATACAGAATGTGTTATCATAGGGCAGATAAACGAAAATAATAGAATTATTGCAGTTCCAATGTATTTAGACGGAAAAATAGTTGATGATTATTCATATGACTTAGCTGGAACGCCTTGCGATTTAGCCATAAAAAGAAGCTATTGCACATATTCTGAAAACATAATCAATTTGTTTCCTGAAGATAAAGAATTAGAATTAATTAATGCTAATGGATATATAGGAACCGCCTTATATAATAAAAAAGGTGAAGCAACTGGCATTTTATGTGCTTTGTCTCGTGAAAAATTACAATTACCACCACAAGCAGAAAGTATTATTAAAATAATAGGTTCGAGAATATCGGCAGAAATTGAACGAAACAAAGTTTTTGAGGACTTAATTCTTTCAGAAAAAAAACTACATGAAGCAAATAAAACAAAAGACAAATTTTTCTCTATAATTGCACACGATCTAAAAAGCCCTTTCAATGCGATATTAGGTTTCTCTAGTATTCTCGTGAAAAATCATAAAAAATACGATGATGAAAAACGTGAAAAAATAATCAAATCAGTAAATAATGCGGCAAATAATGCTTTTAAATTGTTAGAAAACCTACTGACATGGTCTCGTTCGCAATCTGGTGCAATTGAGTATTTCCCCGAAGAGTTGCATTTAAAAATTCTATTATTTGAAACCATGTTTGAACTTCAAGGACAGGCAGATAAAAAAAAGATTCGTGTTTTAGATGATATTTCAGAAAATGACGTAGTTTATGCAGATAAAAATATGATTGCTACCATATTAAGGAACTTAATTTCAAATGCAATAAAATTTACAAACAATAATGGTAGTATCATAATTTCATCAAAGCACCAAGTTAATAGTGACTTTCTTGAAATTTCTATTAAAGATACTGGTGTAGGAATACAAAAAAATGCAATTGATGAACTATTCCGTATAGACAAAAACACATCAACCGAAGGAACAGAAAATGAAAAAGGAACTGGTTTAGGGTTAATACTGTGCAAAGAATTTGTAGAGAAACATGGCGGTAAAATTTGGGTAGAAAGTGAAATTGAAAAAGGTTCGACATTTAACTTTACAATTCCTTACAATATATAACCATTTTAATATGAAAAAACTAATACAATATTTTTACCCAAAACAAGAAATGAGCTATTTTGAAAAACAAAAAGCTGTATTTTTTATTTTTCAGGCTTATATTGGATTTTTAATTGCAAGCATTTCATTAATTCCGGAACTAATATCTCCGGGTGGCAATTTTATTGTTTCTTTTTTTTCAAAAATATCGATTATATTTATTTTTACAATTAGTTTATTTGTTTTAAAGAAAAAAGGAATTAAACTTACTGGAAATATTTATTCTCTCGTAATAGTCATCGTCTTTTTAATATCGGTGAATATATTAACAGAAAATACAACACCCATTTATAAATACATACAGGGTTTTTATTCAGTTTTAGGATTACTAATTATTGGTATGCTGTTTGCTTCCCGCACGGTTATTCTAATAAATGCGGTTCTAATATTTGCAACTACTACACGTATTTTTATTTTTGCCAAAACACACTCACCCGAAAGTGCAGATTTTTTCACAACTGGTTATATTACTCATACTATCGTATTAGTATTTATAACAACTATAATATATTTTACCAATAAATTTACGGAATTTACTATTGAAAAAGCAAATAAAGAAACAAGAATTAAAGAACAACAGTATCAAGAGCTTGCAACAAGTGAAGAAAAAACAAGAGTCTCAAACGAAGAATTATTAGTAACAACTGATGCTTTAAAAGAAAGCAATGCTGAACTTCTAATTTCCAAAGAAAAAGCCGAAGAAAGCGACCAACTAAAAACAGAATTTATAAACAATATGTCGCATGAAATACGAACACCTATGAACAGAATTTTAGGGTTTTCAAAAATTCTTAACAAGCCAAATTTAACAGATGCAAAAAAAAAGAACTACATAAATATTATTCAAAACAGCGGAAATCAGTTGTTGAAAATTATTGAAGCCATTTTAGAAATATCAAAACTTGGAACAAAACAAGAAAAAGTATCAGAAAGTAATGTTTGTGTAAATAACTTATTTTCAGATTTATTTTCAATCTTTGAAATTAAAGCAAAAGAAAAGGGATTAGCTTTAAATCTAATAAAAGGATTATCAGATAAAGAAAGTTCAATTTTAACAGATAAAACAAAACTGTATAAAATATTAAGCAACTTACTCGAAAACGCACTGAAATTTACAAACACTGGTTTTATTGAATTTGGTTATAACATAATTGTAAAGACACACGGCAATGCGTCTTTACAATTGTATGTAAAAGACACAGGGATAGGAATTAAACCCGAAAGTCAAGAAATAATATTTAAAAGATTTTCGCAAGAAGAAAAAAGTTTGGAAAGAAATGTTGGCGGATTAGGCTTAGGATTATCAATAGCCAAAGAAAATGCAGAATTGCTTGACGGAAAAATTACAGTTCAATCAGAAAAGGGAAAAGGTTCTACATTTTTTGTTACAATTCCTTACAAACCTGTTAATGCAGAGCAGGAAAAAAATAAAGCCCAAAAATCGTCAATCGAAAATCATCAGTCGAAAATCGAAAAATACACAATTCTAATAGTGGAGGACGAAGAAATGAATTATTTTTATTTAGAGACTTTATTAGAAGATTTTGAATTAAACTTGATAACCTTACACGCAAAACATGGCAAAGAAGCTGTTGAAATGTGCAAAAAAAATGCTGAAATAGACTTTGTTTTGATGGACATGAAAATGCCGATAATGACAGGATTTGAAGCTACCAAAATAATAAAAGAATTTCGCCCCGATTTACCGATAGTTGCACAAACAGCCTATTCGACAAGAGAAGAAAAAGAACAAGCATTTTCGGCTGGTTGCGATGATTTTATTTCAAAACCAATAAGCGAAGAAACTTTAAACGGAATAATTAATAAATACTTGATAGTAAGCAAATAACACTTAATCAATGTGATAACAAAAATATATACTCGCTAACGGATTGAAACAATGGAGTCAATCAAGTAAACGGCTGATTATCAAACAATAGCCAACACGCATCTCACACAACGCAGCCACAAAAAAAGGTTTACTCTTAGCAGACTTAGGCTTTAAAGCAATTCTTGAAGAAAATAATTCAAAAGTGCTTAAAATTCAAAACATTACACGCTTATTTGATAAAAAAATCAATACATTAACTTTACTATTGATGAAAAAAAGTTAGAGAAAACAGATGAAGTTTATATAGAAACACAATATCTACGTAATATGAGTATGTTACCAGATGGGAAACCCAGTATTAATCAAGCCAAAAAGCTTTTTGATTTTGCAGATTATATATTTCATCAAACTGTAAAAATGTTAGAATGAAAACGAAAAAACTGGCTGGCATAAAAGTCAAAACATCCTAATAATCAACAAATTACTTATTCTCATCACTAAATGTCGCCGAAATCTCTAATTTATAATAGTACCAAGTTTCTGCTAAATCATTTTCTGTTCCTGAGTATGAAAATTTATTACGCTTATCTGCCTCACCCAAAATTCCTTTAAACTCATCTCTACTCATTCCAAATTTAAGCTCACCAAGCCCCTTACCAATTTCTATCTTCTTCATTATATATATTTTTGGAATCCTTTTTCTTATACTAAAAAATATTTGAATTTTAAAAGCAACCAATTATTTGCAGATTTCATCTAAATAAAAAGTCCAAAAAACTCAAAATGCAAAAACTTATTTACCTATTAGCAATACTTCCGCTTATAAGTGGATGTATTCCTTGCGATTCTACTGATGTACATTTACCACCAATTCCTGATAACATATTGGCATTTGTACCTTATCAAAATGGCGATCAGGTAATTTTAGAACATTCAGAAGGTTATCAAATTGAATTTTCAACAACGCGATTCAAGTATTACGACCAAGATTATTGCGACCATTGCTGCGAATATACTTATCACTACGAAGTTGACAATACG
>DAOVUO010000368.1 GCA_030632545.1 Bacteroidales bacterium | reverse complement strand
GGCTTCGCTCAAAGCGAAACCCTTGCTAATTTTCATAATAACTTCACTTTTTAAGATTTACTAAATTTACTGTTTCAAAACTGTATGCCACTAGTTATGAGTAATATAGTGGGTAAAACGGAATTTAGTAAATCTATGTATTTCAGTAGTTATAAAAATTTACCGAACCATTGCCAGTAGTTTTGATTTTAAAATGGTATAAACTGAGCATACGATAGATTACGAGAAAAAAGCACGGCTATATTTTAGTTTAGTGCTTTTTTTTTATTTACGATATTGCTTTAATAAAGCAAGGGCTTCGCTCAAAGCGAAACCCTTGCTAAATTTCATAATAATTTCACTTTTTAGTGTAAATTATCAGGCGTAAGCAAAATAATCAATAGTCAATAATCAATAATCAATCGACAATCCCTTAGTCCACCATAATAACTAGGTATTTCGACATACTCCAGAATTTTTTGGCATCAGTAATAACTAAACTGTCCACTTTGTTTTCGCTTCCATCAAAACGATAAACATTAGGATGTGAGGTTATTAATTTTGCTTTTTTGCTAAACAACTGAATTGATTTTGTTTTACTAATATCAATTTTTTTGAAATAATCTTCATTAAAATCAGCTTGAATTTTTTGAACTCCTCCAATACCAATAAATCCACCTTCTTTGGTAAGAATTTTTTGCTCTTTTAGTTCTTTTTTTGTACCAATTACGTAGTAAGCAGTATTTATTTCAGTTGTTTGTTGTTCAATAACTTGAGTTTGATTTTCTGTGATATTTTTGAATGTGTCAATATCTGCAGAAAGACCAGCAATTTCAGAATTTAAACCTGTGACAGTAAGATCCATTTGCTCAAGTTTAGTTTTAAGCTCAAAAATTTCAGTATCTTTTGTTTCCATTTCTTTGGTCATGCGCTTAATCATTTTGCTCAACTCGGAATTTTTGTATTTCGAATTACTTACTTTACGCTGTAAACTTGCAAGTTTTTCTTTATTTTCAAGCATAAGTTTGTAAATAGTGAGAATATCCTCATTTATTTGCTCTTTTTTTGTTTGTGCTTGTTCTACATCGCCAGATGCATTAATAGTAATAACATTTTCTTGTTGCTTGATTTTGTTCAAATTATCTTGAATCTCGCCAAAAGCATTAAGATACTGTTGTAATTCATCTCCACCTTCCGCAACAAGAGCCTGAAGACTATCATTTTGTAGTCTAAGTTCTTTCTCAAGTTTAGTTTCACCGCAGCTCATTAAAAAAAGCGGTATAATCAGCAATGCAAGTAATTTTCTCATGATAACATTTTTTTATTGGTGATAATTTGCATAAAAAACAAAATTTGATGGCACTAAAGTTTTGTCATTCATCCATTTGCCGTGCCACTTCTCAAATGGAATCAGTTTATTAAAATAATCGTAATAATTTCCAGCCGAATCTTTTTTTAATTTCCATAATCGTCCTTCAAGTATTTCTTTTTTAATAATAGGAATAAGGTTTTCTTCATCAGATTCAGGATACTGAAGTCCAATTCTTATTCCTTCTTCATTATTTTTCAAATCCATAAACGAAGCTTTAAAATCCGGAATCATACCTTCTTCTAATTTAAGTCGTTCATAGTCTTTCGAATTACTTTTTTCGTGAGCTAAACCCAGTTTTCGTGCTTTTTTCTCGCCAATTCTTATTGTCAAAATTGCCATCCAATAAGCATGTCTGAATGCATCCACCTGACCACCATTGTCGTCAGCATCTAAATCTATATCAGTTTTAATCTCACTAGTTTTTTTTTGTGCTAGTTTGCTCAACTTAAACGCCTCAATAGCAGATTTAGGGTATCTTATAGCAAAGAATTTTTCTGCATTATGCATTTCTTTAAATTCTTTTAATACTCCATTTTGTCCTAATATTTTTAATGGCGTCATAATAATTATCGAAAAAATCAAGGTAAAGTTAAGATATATTTTTAATTTCAAAGACATTATTTTGAAATTCCCTCAATAATAATCACAAACTCCCCTCTAGGTGTATTGCTTTTAAAGTATTGAACTAATTCAAGTAGCGATGCTCTGCGAGTTTCTTCAAATATTTTACTAATTTCTCTTGATATAGATGCTTTTCTGTCTGAACCAAAATGCGCAATAAATTGTTCTAATGCTTTCACCACTCTGTAAGGTGATTCGTAGAAAACCATTGTTCTATTTTCTGTCTCTAGTTCAGTAAGTCTTTTTTGTCTTCCTTTTTTTTTAGGCAAAAAACCTTCAAAAACAAATTTGTCGCATGGTAATCCCGAATTTACAAGAGCTGGGACAAAAGCAGTAGCTCCAGGAAGTGTTTCTATTTCAATGGATGAATTTACTGCTTCACGAATCAATAAAAAACCTGGATCAGAAATACCTGGTGTTCCTGCATCGCTTACCAAAGCCATGGGGATTCCAGCTTTAAGTTGCTCTATTATAGATTGTAAGCTTTTATGTTCATTGAATTTATGAAAAGCTCTCAGTTTTGTTTTAATTTCAAAATGTTTGAGCAAAATAACTGTTTTACGAGTGTCTTCTGCTAAAATTAAATTAACATTTTTAAGCACATCTACTGCTCTAAACGTCATGTCCTGTAAATTTCCAATTGGGGTTGGAACAATATATAATTTTCCCATTTCGGTTTTTTAATCGAACGAAAATATTAAAAATGTATAGGAATGTGATTTATTTTTCAAATTTTTTAGAAATAATTTCAAAAAAATCACGAGTTGTAATATTATTTATATCCCAGCTAAAGAATTTAGTTAAATATTCTACTGCTTGGTTGATATCTTCTAATTGATTTAAATAATTTATTGTTTGATTATATAAATCAATACTTCCTCCAAAAAGTTCTTTTATAAACCAAATTTTATCGTTTAGCTCAATTTCATTTCTTAAATCACGATGTTTTTTTTGTTTCACAAGTGTTTTAAACGGATTCCCAATTTCTTTATAAGTTCGAGCAGCTTCTTTTTGGAATAAAGTTTTATCATTAATTTTTGGTTGCGATGACTTTTTTTGCTGCGTTAGGTATTCAAATTGGTCTTCAACTGATTTGTATAATTCATCAGTGTTAATTTCTTGAATTTCAGCATTTGTTTTATTTAGTAGCAGAAGTTCAATAAATAAACTTTTTAGTTTAGCCAATGCTAGCTCAATGTATATTTGCGGTATTTTTTTATCGCCTTTTAATTGAGACACAATATTTTGTATTTCAGAAATATTGCTTTCTATAGTATTTATAATATATCTATTATCCATGGTGCATAATTTTGCAAAATATATTGAATTATTTTGAATTTTGCAAAACAATATTTCGTTTTTTTATTGTGAGCTAAATTGTTTTTACATAGCTAATAAATTATATTTTTGCAGTGAATGTATTGTTCTATATTAGAATTTATGCTAGATGTTTAATTTAAAACTTCCCCCATGTTCGGGGCAGCCAGTTAAACTTCGTCAAAGTTGCGGTTCGTAAATGCAAAAGGTGCTTGTAGCCAGGTGTTTGATTTGTTCTTGTTTACAATTATAATACTTCCCCGATGTTCGGGGCTGGCAGTTAAACTTTGTCAAAGTTGCGGTTAATAAATACATAAAGCGCTCATAATCAATGATTAAGTATTGAAAAACGAACTTTGCCAAAGTCCTTGTTTACTCCCGACGAAATCGAGAAACAATTACAAAAATATACCAGCTTGCCCACAATATTGGGGAATCATTGT
>DAOVUO010000289.1 GCA_030632545.1 Bacteroidales bacterium | reverse complement strand
ATATTATTTAGACTTAAAAATCCAGCAACACGTTTTTAATTTATGATTAGATTTTTTGATATAATTATTTCGATAATTATTTTAATACTCTTAAGTCCTGCTTTTATTATAATATTTATTTTGATTGTTTTTGGTTCAAAAGGCGGTGCAATTTATTCTCAAAATAGAGTAGGGCAGCATGGCAGTCAATTCAAGTTTTATAAATTTCGTTCAATGGGATTAAATTCCGATAGTTCTAGTTTATTGACTGTTGGTTTCAACGATTCAAGAATTACAAAAATTGGCTATTATTTAAGGAAATATAAGTTGGACGAGCTTCCTCAACTCTATAATGTTCTTAAGGGTGATATGAGTTTTGTTGGCCCTCGCCCAGAAGTGCAAAAATTTGTTGATTTATATACTGAAAAACAAAGAGATGTACTAAATATTCGTCCGGGGATTACTGATTATGCCTCAATTGAATTTGTGAATGAAAATGAAATTCTTGCAAAATCTCAAAACCCCGAGAAAACATATATTGATGAAATTTTACCAAAAAAAATAGAGTTAAATTATAAGTATTTGCAAAATCGAACTTTAGCTAACTATTTTAAAATTATGTTGTTAACCTTAAACTCAATTGTGAAAAATTAAGATGAAAATTCCTGCAAAATTTGAAAAATATAATCTATACTTTTTAGGATTTATACTATTTTTAATTCCCTTTAACGCATATTTTATTCCGTTTTTAACAGTTTTATTAGCTGTTGGAGTATTGTTGCAAGAAAATAGAAAAATAAACCTAATTTTTAGTTTGAAACCAATTGAGAATAAATTGTTTTTAGGAATTTCTATCAGTTTATTTGTTTTAATGCATATTGGCCTAATGTATTCAAACGAAACTGGTGAGGGATTGAAACAAATAAAAAAACAGCTTGCATTATTACTTATTCCTTTTTTACTACTACTTTTTAATAAAGAAAGTTTAATTAAAAATCGAAAAAATATATTTTGGCTATTAAGTTTATCTGTCATTATTAGCACATTTTGGTCTTATTTTCAGTCGTTTCAGCAGGCTAATCAAATTACAGAAGAGGGCTTATCTGTATTTAAGCTTAGTCCTTTTACAGATATGCAGTATAAAAGTTTTTGGGAACTAGTTCAATTAAGGTCTGGTTATTTTACTTACGGGTATTTGTCGCAAAATTTTCATCCATCATACTTTGCTCTGATAATAAATGTAGTAATTGGATTTATTATTTTGGAAATGGAGCATTTTTGGCGAGATAAACGTTTTAGTATTGTTTTACTGATATTTGTTCTTTTCCTGTATCTCAGCTTTTTTCTGTATTTACTTCAATCGAGAGCTAGTATAATTACGTATTTTATTATTATTGCTCTATATACCATAAAAATATTATATTCTGTTCCACGCTTAAGAAAGGTTGTTACAGCAATCTCAGTTTTAATGATTATTGCAATGGTATTTGTTGTCCAAAAATCAAGTTTGTATAATAATATAAAGGAAATTGCAGCTTTTGAAAGAACACACTCAATGGAACAAATTAAGGACAAAAGATTGCTTATCTGGCGTTCTAGTGCTAATCTTTTAAAAGATAATTGGGTTTGGGGACTTGGGACTGGCGAAGTAAAAGTAGCTCTTCATAATCAAATGAATATCGACAAAAATCCTATGTATCGTCCAATTCATAAATATGATCCACATAATCAATTTCTTGCTTATTGGCTTGCTTTGGGGATTCCAGGATTATTTATATTTATAGCATGGTTGGCTATTCCGTTTATTTCAGCAGTAAAAAATAAAGACTTTTTACTTGTTCTGGTTATTTTTAATGTTTTGATAAATTTATTGTTTGAAACTATGCTAAATCGTTCGATTGGTGTTATTTTTATAAGTTTGATTATAAGTTTTTTGCTGTATTCAAATAATACCATTTCAAAATCAAAACTACCAGTATAAACAGAAACTTGGAAGGGAGTAATAACGATATTCTCAATAGCCAAAAAGCACTATATAGTATTTATTTTCAATACTATATAGTGCTTTTTTTTCGCATAAATTATTATACTAAAATAATGTTGCTTGTTTTAAAACTAATCCACCAGTTTGTTCTATCCAAATATCGTAAATTTTACCTTCTGCTAGGCGTTTATGAACTGCATTTCCCTGAAAACTTCTTACACCCATTTTGCGAGCATAATCTTCGTCAAAAATTAATCGGGTAAAATCATCCATTCTAGCATTATAATCTTCCGCCGAAAGTCCGTATATCTCACTAGCTTCTCTTTTGTAAATTAGAGGAATACTATCATTATCAAAATAATTAAGTTTAATACCATCTTTTGCAGCAACTACTTCACTAAAAATACGATAAGGAAGAACTAAATTATGTTTATCGCCATCTTGAATTGCCGAATATTCAAAATTTAGAACCATTGCATCAAAATAAATGTCAAATCCCTGAATAATAATATTTTGCTTATTTTCTGATGGTGATTGCAAACTATTTCCAAAATACTCAATTTCCAAAGATGTTGTTTTATTTACATAATCCGTCTTTTCAACTTTTATTGAGGCTACTTTATAACGCTTATCTAGCTGTTTTACAATTGTTCCTAATTGCTCAATTTCCTTTTGATTTTCGGCAAAAGCTTGCATGTTTTGTAAGGCAGAGGAAACACCCACAAGCAATCCTAATGTAACAATAACACCCAAAACAACAGGTAGATGAACAATCATTTTAAGTAAAGGAGCAAACAAATCTCTAAAAAAGAAATAAATTTTAGTTTGAAAAGGGACAAATCCAGTTCCGTAGCTAGAAGAACCTTTTCCTAGAGCTTTTCGCTGGTTTATAGAATGCATATAGGTGATAAAAAAGTAGAACAAAAAGAGCAAGAGCATAATTACTCTGCCAACTGTTGTTCCAACCATGAAAATCAAAAAATCTGATACTGGCTTCAAAAACCAATTTATTTGTTGTAATATTTCTAAGGAATTTTCCATCTAATTTTCAGTTTGCAATATTAATCTTCTATAATTTCAATTCCGCCTTTTGTATGCACAATAATTTTGTAGGTATATCCAGGCTCAAAACTTTTAATTCCGTGCATATCATGCACTACACTACCAAATTGCTCTTTTATTTCTTGATTAGGATCTTTTATTTTTGTAAATAAATCACTAAGAGCTGCTTTCGACTCATCAGTTATTTTTTCACTGTAAAATACCATAGGAAATCCATCTTTGTTATATAATTCCTTTAAATCGTTTCCATTAGCAGCAGGAACAGCATCAGTGAAAATCTTATCTGGAAAGGCAATATATTTATCATTAACTTTTACACTAAAAAAATCAAAAAATAGTTCATTACCATCAATTTTTTCTTCAATAGTATTGATTTTGTTTCCATCTTCGTCTAAAAACATCACTTTATAGCTAATTGTACCTTCGGTTTTTTCCGTAATTTTGAAAACAATAGGATTTGACTCTTCTTTAAGATTATCAATTACGTTTTCAAGATTTAAAATTTTATCTTCTTGATTACGTAAGCACGAAGGCATCAGATAGTTAAATACGAGGAGTAAAGCAACTATCCCCACAATACCAAATAAAATAGACTTTTTCATAGTTTGGAAATCGATTTTGATTAAATTTATGCTATAAAGTTAATAGTTATAAACTATTTTGACAGCTTTTTAACAAAAAAAAAGCACAAAATAAAAGCTTACAATTAGTAGTTTTGCATAAGATTATAAATAATATGAATGCACAAATAATTTTTTTCCTAATAGTATTTCTGGTTTTGCTTAATTTTCTAATAGAGCAATATATAGCCTATTTGAATAGAAAGAACTTTAGCCAATTGCCGCCAAAGCTAATTTCTGATGTTTATAACGAAAAGGAATACATAAAAAACCAAAGCTATCTAAATGAAAACTCAAAATTTAGCTTTGTTCATTCAAGTTTTTCTTTAGTTATATTGCTATTTATGCTTTTTTATAAGGGATTTGCAGTTTTAGATACTTTTTTGCAAACTTATAATTTAAGTCCAGTATTTCTGGCAAGTATTTATCTAATTTTATTGGCTGTGGCAAGTGCTATAATAAATATCCCTTTTTCGTGGCAAAGCACATTTTCTATCGAGGAAAAGTATGGCTTTAACAAAACAACTAAAAAAATATTTGTTTTGGATACAATAAAATCATTGTTTTTGACAGTAATTATTGGAGGCTTGATAATATATTTGCTGTCGTTGCTTTTTTATCAATTTCAAACAAATTTTTGGCTTTATGCTTGGGCGGCAATAACTTTTTTTTCAATATTTATGGCTATGTTCTACAGCAATTTGATAGTTCCGCTGTTTAATAAGCAAAAGCCTTTAGAAAAAGGGGAATTGCGTGATGCAATACAATCATTGAGCAAAAAAGTTGGGTTCAAACTTAACAATATATATGTAATTGATGGCTCTAAACGCTCAACAAAAGCAAATGCATATTTTGCAGGATTTGGTCCTAAAAAACGTATTGTGCTTTACGATACTTTAATAAATGACTTATCAACTGAAGAAATTGTAGCAGTTTT
>DAOVUO010000236.1 GCA_030632545.1 Bacteroidales bacterium | reverse complement strand
TAACAGTGAGCAAAGGTATATGTAAATACGATGGAAAAACCGTTACACAGTTTACCCCAAAGCAAGGACTTGGCGGTAAGTATGTATTGTCAGTTTTGGAAGATAAGCACGGCAATATTTGGATAGGAGGATTTTATGAAGGTCTAAGTAAATATGACGGAAAATCGTTTACTCAATATACAGAAAATACAGGCTTATCGGGAAATAGTATTTTTTCAATTGCCGAAGACAGCAAAGGAAACCTCTGGTTCGGAACAAATAACGGTTTGTGCAAATTCGATGGAATAAATTTTACAAAGTTTACACAAAACAACGGCACAGGAACAGGTAAAATACATGACATAGAAATTGATAGAAACGATGATTTATGGGTAGGTACTTTTAATAAGGGTTTAATAAAATTTGATGGGAAAAGCTATACACAATTCTCAAACTCGGAAACCAGTAATTCTATTAATGCAGTTTCAAAGGATAGGTATGATAATATCTGGTTTAGTGTAAGGGGTAAAGGTGTTTACAGAAAGACAGAAAATGCTTATATTCATATAACGGAAAAAGAAGGATTAAGTTCAAATACAATACAATCAATTTATGAAGATAAAAGCGGAAATATTTGGTTACCGACTTGTGGTGATGGCGTTTGTAAATACAACAGTAAAAATTTTAATATTTTTTCTGATAATAAGGTTTTAAAAACAAAGCAAATTACTACAATTACAGAAGATAAAAGTGGAAACTTATGGTTTGCAGGGAGAGAAAAAAATATTATAAAATACGATGGACAGCATTTTTATCAATTTTCATACAGCACAGATTTTTCAAATGCTATTATATTATCGTCAGCAGTAGATAGGTACGGTAATCTTTGGTTTGGAGATCAAAACGGAATGATTTTTAAATACGATGGAAAATCGTTCACAAAATACACTAATTTTTCAGGAAAGTACAACAGTGTTCACTCAATATTTGAAGATAAAAAAGGTAATTTGTGGTTTGGAATATGGCATGTAGGTCTTTGTAAGTATGATGGTGAGAAATTTACAAAATTTACTGAGAAAGACGGATTACCAAACCTCGATATCATATCAATAATTGAAGATGAAAATGAAAATATTTGGTTTGCCACCTACCAATCAGGTGTTTGTTATTACGATGGTAAAACAATAACTTCATATTCCGAAAAAGATGGTTTATTATCTAATTTATTAAGTGCAATATGTGAAGATGAAAATGGCAACATTTGGTTCGGGACTAAAAACAAAGGCTTAAGCTGTTTGAACAAAAACAAAGACAAAAATAAACAATTCTTCAGTACCTTTACCTTAAAAGATGGATTGCCAAATAATACAGTTTCTGCTATTGAAAAAGATAAAAATGACAACTTATGGATAGCGACAAATAAAGGATTGTCGAAACTTATAATAAACTCATCATCAGACAAAAACAGCATATCAAATGGAATTTCGGAAAGCAGAGTATTAAAATTTTTAAATTTGGATAACGAGGACGGATTAAAAGCAAAAACCACTATCCGTAATGCTCTATTCTTCGGCAGCAAAAATCAATTGTGGGTTGGAGGAAATTCTCATTTGATAAACATCAATACTGAAAAACTTGCTTTATCAACAAATGCTCCCGATATAAAATTAAACTCTGTTGATATACACGAAGAGTTTATTGATTATTATTCATTGGCAGATAGCTTAAATAAAGGAAATATTAACGAAAATTCAAATCTGAGAGATGTGAAATTTGCTAAAATAGAAGCCTTTCACAATTATCCTATTGATCTGTCACTACCGTACTACAATAACCACCTTACTTTTTATTTTTCGGCAAATGATTGGGTTGCACCACATAAAATTGAGTATCAGTATATTATACCAGGGATTGATGAAAAATGGAGTAGCTTAACCAAAGAAACAAAAGCCGATTACCGAAATATCCCTCACGGTACATTTAAGTTTAAAGTAAAAGCAATTGGGGAAGCCAAAAAATGGAGCGAAACTTTTGAATATGAGTTTACAATTCGTCCGCCTTGGTGGCTTACTTGGTGGGCAAAAACTTTGTGGGCACTACTGATTCTCAGCTTTTTAGTTTCTATTTATGAAATTAGGACTAAATCACTAAAAGAACGTCAAAAAGAGCTGGAAAAGGAAGTTAGCGACCGAACAAAGGAAGTACGTGAGAAAAATGAAGATTTGGAGCAACAAAAGGAAGAAATATTAGCACAAACAGAAAGCTTAGAAGATGCAAATACTAAATTAAAAGAACTCGACCAGTTTAAAGAAGGAATGACAGGAATGATTGTACACGACCTGAAAAATCCATTAAATTCTATTATAAATATTCCTTTATTTTTTTCTTTAGAAAGACAAATAGCAAACATGAAGCAATCGGGCAAGCAAATGCTGAATATGGTAATGAATATACTTGATGTTTATAAATACGAAGACACAGAAATGGTGGTGGATAAATCAAATTATTCATTATATGAGCTTTCACAGAATGCGATAAATGAAATCCGTTTTCTTGCCGAACAAAAAAACATTACCATCGAAAATGCAATACCAACACAAACGGGAGTTCAAGCAGATAAGGAAATTATAGAAAGAGTATTTGTAAATCTATTGACAAATGCCATTAAATATTCACAAAATAATGGAAAAATAACCCTTCAAGGGTTTCAAACCCTTGAAGGGTTTATCCAGGTAAGTGTTACCGACAACGGACAAGGAATTCCTAAAGACAAATTGGACAGCGTATTTGATAAATTTGAACAAGTCTTAGCAAAAAAATCAGGGGAAGTACGCTCAACGGGTTTAGGTCTTACATTTTGTAAAATTGCAGTAGAAGCACATAGTGGCGAAATTAATGTAGAAAGTGAAGAAGGTAAAGTAACTAGTTTTTTATTTACACTTCCTACAGGAAAAGAATTTGAGGTAGTAGCAAAAACAGAAGAACTTGTAAAATCAAATAATATTACACTCACGGATGAAGACAAAAACATATTAAATCCGTATATTACTGACTTGCAAAATCTTTTAGTATATGAAACAAGTGAAATAGAAGAAATACTTAATGAAATTAATTTCACAGCTAGCGCAAGCTTGCAAAATTGGAAATCTGAAATTAAGGAAGTTCTATTTAGTATAAACGAAAAAAAGTATCAAGAATTAATAAACAGTATAAAATAATTAAACTATGAGTAAAAATATACTTATTGTTGATGATCAACCCAAGAACCTGCAAATAATATCAGATTATCTTAAAGAAAGTGATAATTTTTGTAAAATAATGAAAGCACCCAATGGGAAAATTGCATTAAAATTAGTTGAAAAAAAAACACCTGACTTAATAATAACGGACTGGGAAATGCCTGTTATGGATGGAATTGAATTCATAAAACAGTTGAGAAAAAACATAATTACAGTAAATATTCCTGTGATTATGTGTACAGGCGTGATGCTGACATCTAAGAATTTGCAAACCGCACTCAAAGCCGGAGCATCTGATTTTATTCGTAAACCGATAGATAAGATTGAACTTACAGCTCGCACAAACTCGATGTTACAACTCGGTGCTTCACAACAAAAATTGCTCGAACAAAACAAAACTCTTTCTGTTTTGAATGCAACAAAAGATAAATTTTTCTCAATAATTTCTCACGATTTGAAAAGCTCATTTTATGCAATATTAGGTTTTTCTGATATTCTTTTAGAAAAACACAAAAAATATGATGACGAGGAACGGGAAAATATGATAAACTTAGTAAATATAAGTGCCAACAGTGCATTTAAGTTGTTAGAAAATTTATTAACATGGTCTGGTTCACAGTCGGGTGCAATTAAATATTTACCAGAAAAATTAGGTATAAAAACGTTATTATTTGAAACTTTATCTAATTTACAAGTCTTGGCAAACAAAAAAAACATACAAATTTTAGATGCAATTCTTGAAAATGAATTAATTTTTGCAGATAAAAACATGATTGCTACCGTATTTAGAAACTTAATTTCTAACGCAATAAAATTTACAAGCAATGGCGGAAGTATAATAATTTCATCAAAAAAACAAATAGATAGTGATTTTATTGAAATTTCGGTTAAAGATAATGGTGTTGGAGTACCCAAAGGTATAATTGGTGAACTATTTCGTATAGATAAAAACACATCAACACAAGGAACAGAAAATGAGACAGGGACAGGATTAGGCTTAATTCTATGCAAAGAATTTATTGAAAAACATGGAGGCAAAATTTGGGTTGAAAGTAAAGAAAGTGAAGGTTCTACCTTTCATTTTACAATACCAAAATAATCAAATACCTACGTTCGGCTTAGGCTCTTGCTTGAGTTGCATATATCATAATAGGCTTTGCCTGAAATTCAAATTATTTCCCTACGTTCGGCTTAGGCTCCTGCCTGAGTCGCATATATCTTAACAGGCTCTTGCCTGAAATTCAAATTATTGCAAAGTCAATAACCCCAGACGCTACTAGGTGCAAGCACGCTAGCAGGTCTTAGTCAATTATCAGTTATCAATTATCAATCAAAAAAACTCTTGCGTTAGCCAAATAATCAATAATCATTAATAAATTCTCTTGCCTGAGAACTTGCATAGTCACGGCGTGAATGACCTAATAGAAATGATGATTTTCAAAAATTTGTTGTATTATTTACAAATTCACAGCGTGACTTGTAAAAAAAGAAGCCAGTAATTTTTCTATTTTAAAAAAATATTGTATAATTTGTTTATTGCTCAACGAAAATAAGAAAAAAATGAAAAAAACGCTAAGAATAGGGCATTCCGATTTCAACAGAATTATTACTGATAATGGTTATTTTGTTGATAAAACCTTATTAATTAAAGATTTCTTTGAAAACAGTAGTTATATTTTGCTGATGCCACGCCCAAAGCGTTTTGGTAAAACATTAAATTTATCAATGATTGAGCATTTTTTTGATATTCTAAAAACCGAAAGCGTAAAATTATTTTCAGAATTTGAAATTGCAAAAGACAAAGAATTTTGTGAGGAGCATCAAAATAAATATCCAGTAATAAATATTTCACTAAAAGATATAAAAGAAGCAAATTGGGCAGATTGTTTTCAAAGTTTTAAAATAACAATTTCTGAACTATATAAAAAGCATGATTATATATTAAATTCGAAAAAACTGAAACCGTATGAAAAACAGATATTCGAAAAAATAATTTTAAGAAAGG
>DAOVUO010000002.1 GCA_030632545.1 Bacteroidales bacterium | reverse complement strand
TTTGTAGCTTCATTCAGTTTCTCTACTGTAATTTTTCGCTCAGTTATATCCTCTCCTG
Source organism: Bacteroidales bacterium (assembly GCA_030632545.1). GTDB lineage: Bacteria > Bacteroidota > Bacteroidia > Bacteroidales > DYOH01 > DYOH01. The sequence goes on along the minus strand of DAOVUO010000002.1, from coordinate 23,017 downwards.
AACTCAAATGTCCTCTTATTATTCCATTTTGATCTCTAACAATAGTATTGTGCCAATAAATTAATCTTTCTTCACCACTTTTGGTTAAAACAGGATTTTCGTAATATTCGGTTGTTTCAATCTCACCTGAAAGTATTTTTTTAGAAATCGGAATAATTTCAGAACGAAATCTTTCGGGAATAAAATTTTCAAACCAATTTTTTCCAATTATCTCCTTTTCCTCGTACCCAAGAACTTCACAAGCTTTTTTATTCACCAAGCTTACAACTCCGTTGAAATCAATTTCAATAAAAATCGCATTTACTAAATGCATGAGTAATTTAGAATTTTCTTGTCTTTTCAGAATTTCCAATTCTTTTTCAAGCTCCTGATACGAAGGTTTTGTTATCATTTTTCTTTGATATTAAAAATAGGCAAAAATTATTAAATATTTTATACAATATTGATATCTGAAATATTGTATGCTCATCTACTTTAATCAATTTAATTATTTATAGAGGAAATATACAAAAAATGTGTAAATATTAAAATTGAATTTATTATTCAAAAATTGCAACCACACAATCTAATCAATAATGATTCCGTATTAGTATAAATTAGCTTCTAAATACAAGTAATAATTAATTCAAATAATTCCGTATTTTACACTTTAGTGATTTCAAATAAAAAATTTGAGAAAAATATCAAATATGAGCACAAATTTTAAATACATGCATCAGTACATTTTAGTATTTACAATAATTATCTCTATTTCGTGTACAAACGATAGAAACGAAAAGCTTGAGGTAGATTTTGCTGATACAGTAGTAACTATGCAAGACTCTAGTGAATCAAAACCAAAAGTAGTGTATATTGCAATTGCCTCAATGACTTCGCCTAAAGAAACATTCGTTTATTATAGCGACTTAATAAACTACATTTCGGATAAAGTTGGACATACAATTTATATCAAGCAGAAAAAAACTTACGATGAAGTTAACAAATTACTTGAAAACGCTGAAGTTGATTTTGCATTTATATGCTCAGGTGCCTTTGTAGATGAGTATAAAAAAGGAAAAATAAAACTTTTAGTAGCACCTGAAATTAACCAGAAAAATACATATCACGCCTACATTATTACGCAAAAAGATTCCAAAATTGATGAATTTGAAGACTTTGAGAATAAAAGTTTTGCCTTTACTGACCCTCTTTCAAATACGGGAAGATTATTTCCACATAAAAAATTAGCAGAAATTAATACGAATGAACAAACGTTTTTTTTGAAAACGGTTTATACTTATGGACACGATATTTCGATACAAATGGTTAATAGAGGTATAATTGACGGTGCATCTGTGCACGGTTTAATTTTTGATTATCTTGCATTACATTATCCAGAAAGAGTAGAAAACATAAATATATTAGAAAAATCAGAAGAATTTGGAATTCCGCCAGTTGTAGTACCAGTTTCGCTTAACAGTGAATGCTTTAAAAAATATCAAAATGTATTTCTAAACCTCCATAACGACAGCGTTGGAAAAAGCATACTAAAAAAACTTAATATTGATAAATTTGTAATTGTTAATGACTCTATATACACTGGTGTTTTTCGATTAAAAGAATATATTGAAAATGTTAAATAGAAAAATTATTAAATTCCCATTATTTTGGAAATTTGCAACAATCTCAACTATTATTGTCGTAATTTTTGGATTAATTAATATTTTTTTCCTTTGGACTTCTGTATATAAATCTTTTGAAAAAGAAATTGACAAGCGTTGTAAAGTACTTGCTAAAATAATTTCAGAAAAGTCTATAAGCCCTATTGTTTACGATGATTATTTGAGTTTATATAATATATTGGATGAAATTAAACAAAGTGACCCAAGTATCTCATATATTTTTATTCTAAATAACACCAACGATTTAATTGCTCAAACCTACGAAATTAAAATTCCTGAAAAATTATTAAATGCGAATAAATTAAATTCAACCGAATACAATATCAAAGTAATAAAAACCAACAACTATAAATATCCTGTAATTAGAGATATTGCCTACCCTATTCTAAATGGCGATGTTGGTATTGTAAGACTCGGTATTGTAGAAGAACATATTCAACAAGAGATAGCGGAAGCAACAAATGTTTTATTAATAATGATTTCTGCTTTTTTTATTTTAGGTCTTTTGGGAGCATTATTCTTCTCTTTCATAATAACTTCGCCAATAAAAAAGATAAGTCAAAAAGCACAAATTATTAATTTCAGTAAAATAGACACCGAGGACTATAAAATAATTCGGAGAAAAAGAATACGACCATTTAATATACAAATAAACGATGAACTGGACGTTCTTGTTACAAAATTCTCTGACATGATATGTCGTTTAAAAAACAACTACACAAAACTTAAAGAAACTCAAAGCGCATTGGTGCAAGCTGAAAAACTTACTTCGCTAGGAACTCTTTCGGCTGGTGTTGCCCATGAAATAAACAATCCTATTTCGGGCATAAAAAATTGTACTAATAGAATAATTAAAAATCCAGATAACATTAATCAAAACATCGAATATATATATTTAATCAAAGAAGCAACTGAAAAAATTGAAAATGTAGTACAACATTTATTAAATTTTAGCCGCAAACAGGACATTTCGCTTAATAAAACAAACCTAAATTCTGTAGTTGAAAATTCAGTTATACTTACAAGCCATAAATTTCAGTCTAAAAATATAAAAGTAAATGTTGCATACGATGAAATATATTTTGTGAATGGAAGTGCAAATCATCTGGAACAAGTATTTGTAAACTTACTAATCAACAGCTTAGACGCCATTCTTGAAAGAAAAGAAAATGAGCCAAATCTTTCAGGTAATATATTTATAGCAATTAAAAAAACTTCAGACAAAGTCCACATAAGCCTTAAAGACAATGGAATAGGCATTCCAATTGCAAATAGAGATAAAATTTTTGATCCCTTTTTTACATCTAAAAATGTAGGAAAAGGAACAGGTTTGGGCTTATCGGTGTCATTTAATCTAATTAAAGAGCATGGCGGGAAAATTCTCCTAAAATGTAATCAAAAATCTGAAACTGAATTTATTATTGAATTGCCTTCTTATTCGGATAATTTATAAAAAAAAGTATAATGAGAATATATGTTGTAGATGATGAGCGAATTATAAGGGTTTCGCTAGCTGATGAATTAAAAGATGCTGGATATGAAGTTTTTGAATTTGCACATGCAAACCCTGCACTCATGCAAATGCAAAGTGTTGTACCAGATATAATTATATCGGATTTAAAAATGCCAGATATAAATGGAATTGATTTTTTAAAAAAAGTGAAAAAAATTAATTCAAATATTTATATGGTTCTCATGACGGCGTACTCAAGTGTATCAACAGCAGTGGAAGCAATGAAACTTGGTGCATACGATTATGTTGAAAAACCATTTGATAACGAAAAAATGCTCATCATAATTGAGCGGATTATTGAATTAATGCAAGTTAAAGATGAAAATAAAAAGCTAAAAATAAAATTAAAGCAAAATTACGACTTCTCAGCTTATGTAGGGAAAAGCAAACGTGTTAACGAAATATTTGACTTAGTAAAAATAGTTGCTCAAAAACAAACCTCTGTATTACTTATTGGCGAAACTGGTTCGGGTAAGGAGCTTTTAACTAATATAATTCATTATAATAGCAGTAGAAATAAAAAACCACTAATAAAAGTTAGCTGCGCAATTCTCAGTCGTGAAATATTCGAATCTGAACTATTTGGACATGAAAAAGGTGCTTTTACTGGTTCGATTGCCGAAAAAATTGGTCGATTTGAAATGGCAAATGGCGGCACACTATATCTTGATGATATTGACGATATTCCATTAGACTTGCAAGTTAAGCTATTGAGAGCACTTGAGGAAAGAGAAATAGAAAAAGTTGGTGGAGGCAAAATAGTTAAAATTGATATCAGACTAATTGCCTCAACAAAAAAGGATTTACGAAAAATGGTTGATGATGGAAAATTTAGAGAAGACCTATTTTATCGCTTAAATGTTTTTCCAATAAACTTGCCACCGCTAAGAGAAAAACCAGAAGATATAGTTAGCTTAACGAAGCATTTTGTTTCAATATTCTCCGAAGATAATGAAAAACAAATTGACGACGAGGTATTTGAGGTTTTAAAAAAATATCCTTTCCCTGGAAATGTGCGAGAACTAAGAAACCTTTCTGAACGACTGACTTTATTAAGTATGGATAATAAAATTGATGTAGAAACAATTCCATACGAGATAAAATTTCCAGGATTTAAACCTACTTGTTTTTCTTTTAATGATAAAACATTAAATGAAATACTTGAGGAAGTAGAAAAAAATGCAATTTTGGATGCCTTACATAAATCACATGGGAATAAAACTAAGGCCTCGGAAATTTTAGGACTTCCAGCCTCTACTCTAAAATCAAAAATCACAAAATTAAACATCTAATTTCCTGAATAAATTCACAGGCTAATCAAGCCACTTTTTTAGACAACGCACAAATAAGAATAAGAGCGTCTTAATTTCGTCTATATTGACGAAAAATCGTCATTTTTTCACAATCTTCTCATTGTCAAAAAAACTTTTCTTAAATTTAATTAAATCATTGTCAACTACTTAAATACAAAAAAAGACAAATACGTCTTTTAAGAGCTTATAGGAATACAAATTGAAATAAGCTTTATGTATTTAAAAAATCATATTAATTAAATTTTTATAAAACATGAAAAAGTATCTTATTTATTTAACAAGCATTATGTTCTTTGGAGCAGTTGTAACAATGAGTAGTTGTAATCCCGAAGAAGACGATCCTATTGATTTAGATCCAGGTGAAAGTACAACCGAACTTTTAGTGAAAAAATTCACTGCGGCACCAGCTTTAGATGGAACAATTGACGACATTTGGAGTACTGCACAAAAATTAGTAGGCACAACTGAAGTTCCTATTTTAGCCGCAAGAGGAACTTATTTAAACAGCGATGGCGAAGGTATTGAAGAAACATTAGGCTTATTTGCCCCTTATGCTGGCGAAAAATACAATTTCACAATGCGCTCTGGATATTCTGGTAGTGATATTTATTTTCTTTTAGAATGGGAAGATGCCGATGACAGTAAAGACAGACAATCGTGGTATTTTGATGCTACGGACAAACTTTGGAAAGGCGAACATAAATATGCCAACACTTCTTCTGACAAATTTTATGAAGATAAATTTGCATTCCTATTTCCGATTGGTGATGTAACTGGATTTAGCGCATCTACTTGTTATTCAACATGTCACGAAAACTTAACTATTGTAAACGCAAAAGATAAGCATTCAAGACATTATTTAAACGTTGAAGGACAGAAAGTTGACATGTGGCATTGGAAACGCGTAAGAGGCACATATTTAGGCCAAGTAGATGACCAAAAAATGCTTTATGACGAAGCTACAGGTTCTGACGCTAATGGTAGAACTGGAGACGCAACAGGCGAAGGTGGATATTTAGGCAATAGTCAAACGTTAAACAATGGTAGCGCTGATGTAAGTATTCCTTTATACATTATTCCTAACCAAGCAAATTATTATTGGATAGATCAAGACCAAATTGACAATGGTACAGCAAAAATGATTACTGCTGTAGACGCAAATGGTGTTCTTACTTATGATGGTGGTACAATTGACCCTGCCACAGGTGGATATGAGCAAGGAACAGGAACAAAACGTATTCCTAGTGTAACAACTAAAGCGTTTACTTTAGGTAGAGGTGATATTGACATTCAGGCTGTTCATACAGGAACTGGTTGGATTTGTGAATTCTCTCGTCCATTAAACACTGGCGACGAAGACGATGTAGTATTTGAAATTACAGAAGACCTTCCTTTTGGATTAGCTATATTTAATAATGCAGCAATTGCACACGCTATTAAGCCAAATTTAACGCTTAAATTCGAACAATAATTTTTTATAAGTAAAAGCCCCTATTGGATTAAATAATTTCCATAGGGGCTAAACTTTTAAATCGAAATGTACAAATCAAACAATAATTCTTAAAATTTGAATAAAGCCATGCGAAACAAATTCTTAATCATTTTTATACTCAGTATAGGTTTATATTCTTGCGAATACGAAAAAATTGAAGCTCCAGTTGGGATAATTGAAAACGTAAGCTTCAGCAATGATATTATTCCAATTTTCAATCAAAGTTGTAACGCAGTTGGCTGCCATAATGCTGGTGGAATATCACCTGATTTATCAGTTGAAAATGCATTTACAGTTCTTTTTACAGGTGATATGCTAGATTTAGGAACTCCTGAAAATAGTGAACTCTATAAACGCATGATTGATGTCCAAAAGCCAATGCCATTATCAGGAATATTATCGAAATCGCAAACAGATAAAGTTCTTGTATGGATTGAAGAAGGAGCAAACGATAACTAGATAAAATATATAATAATGAAAAAACTATTTATACTCACCATTACTCTATTGTTTCTTGCTTTGCAATCATATTCTCAAGAAGACCTTTTGGATATTTTGGACGAAGAAGTAGAAGAAGAAATTGAATATATTGCCTATACTTTTAAAGCAACAAGAGTAATAAACGGTCACTCAAATGAGAGAATGAGGGCAAAACAACTCGACTTTAGAATTAATCACCGTTTTGGACAACTAAATACAGGAGCTTATGAATTATGGGGACTTGATAATGCCTTAATTAATTTTTCGTTCGAGTATGGCATTAACGATCGGCTTATGATTGGACTCAGACGAGGAACAAACAAAAAGGTATACGATGGCTCTTTAAAATTCACATTAATTCGTCAATCAAAAGGCATTAGAATTACACCAGTATCCGTATCATACTACGTAAACTCATCGTTAAAAACACAAAGAGATTATTTAGATCTTCCTGATTTAAAAGCGAGTACATTTACAGAATACATGCACCGTAGTGCCTATACACATCAGTTATTAATTGCTCGTAAATTTAACGAACAATTATCATTACTTGTTTCACCTACTTTTGTTCACCGAAACTATGTTGCCCCAACAGAAAACAATGATATTATAGCACTCGGATTTAGCGGACGATATAAGTTCATACGAAGAGTTGCATTTACTTTTGAGTATTTTTATGCAAACCATGTTACATCCGACAACATATATACCCATCCCCTAGCACTTGGTTTTGATATTGAAACTGGCGGTCATGTTTTCCAACTATTTGCAACCAATTCAAAACCCATGGTTGAAGATGGATTTATTGGGGAAACTACTGGAAGTTGGCTTGATGGTGGTGTGTATTTTGGATTTAATATGTCGAGAGTATTTGCTATTACAGGAAAATCACATAAATAATCATTAATATAAAAATAAAGTTATGAAATTAAAATATGTATTATTACTAGTATTTTCGGGGCTTATGATTAATTCATTTGCACAAAAACATATTACCAAATCAGGTAACATCGAAATTTTTTCTCAAACACCATTGTTTACTATTGAAGGTGTGAATAAAAAAGTAGCCAGTATACTAAATACTGAAACTGGCGATATTGTTGCTTCTACATTAATGCGCTCTTTTAAATTCGAAGAAGCTTTGGTTGAAGAACATTTTAACGAAAATTATGCCGAATCTCATAAATTCCCAAAATCAACATTTAAGGGGAAAATAACTGATTACAAAAAGATTGACTTTACAAAAGATGGAACTCATACTATTACAATTGAAGGAAAACTTTTAATTCACGGAGCAACTAATTATGTAAAAGAACAAGGAGTCCTTACAATTAAAGATGGGAATATCTCGGCAAAAACACAGTTTAATGTCTCGCTTAAAGCTTTTGAGATTCAAGTAGAAAAAGCTTACGAAAAGGCAATTAAAGACGAGATTGAATTAAAAATTCATTTTGACTTTAAACCATATACTAAATAATAATAAAATGAAAAAGAATCTGAAAATCTTTCTAATTGTTGTAGCAATAGGAATTGTAACGGGTGTTTCAACTGTATATTACGTTTTTAACAAACCTCATCGTAATGTTGAAAAAGAAGCTCCTATGTACACTATGGAGGCCAAAGCTTTGTACCAAGAATACAGTGATAACGAAGAAGCATCAAACCCAAAATTTGCTGATAAAATAATTCAAGTTAGCGGTACAATAGTTGAATTTACAAAAGATGGATATCAAATCTCTGTTGTACTAAATGATGGAATGGAGGGCGTAAGTTGTGCTCTCGATAGTGTTACTATCGAAAATAATAAACCATTTATTGATGCTCTAAAAGTTGGCGATGATATCACTTTAAAAGGAAAATGTGATGGATTTGATATGATTATGGGAGTGGTACTTACACGTTGTTTTATAGTTAAATCTTAGTACTACTTTACTAAGTTAATTTTATTTGATTACTAGCAACTTTTCTCTTTTGTGAGATTTATTAGACAAAAGATTTTAGTAGAAAGAAAATCAGCATATTTCAGGCTGAAAAGCATTGATATTAATACCGATTGTGAACCAAAATTACCTGTAAACTTCATTAGCATTCGTTTATAGGTATTGGTTCTAAATCGGCATTGTTTACTTCAGTATTATAATCGGAAATTCTGGTAGTTTTGATCTTAAAATGGTATAACAAAAACTCTTTCTTATTAATACTTTCTTCTTTTTGACTTTGACTTTTATCATAAAACAGACAAATAGACTGATTGACTGAAACTTACAACTCAATAAAGTGAAATTAGTATCAATATTCTATTATTATACAAAATCAAACCATAGCTAAAATTGCTAAATTCGATTGGATGTTAACAAGTCAACATCCAGTCGTTATTTATAGACTAAAACCATTCATATCAAACTCTAAAGTACAAATTTACACATATGGTCTATTTAAAAAATTTAGCTCTTTCCATTAAAAAAATCATTTTTTTAATGGAATTTAGCAAGCAAAAATACTCAAAAACCAAAATTACAATTACTTTCTACATTTAATGGGAAACAATTAACATCCTTGCAAACAAAGAATTAGCATAAAGTCAAATAAATATTGATAAATAAATTTGAATGTAAGCTAACAAATAACTTACTTTTGCCAAAATTGTTAGAAACAAAGCGTTAAGGAATGGCAAAAAATTTAGTAATAGTTGAGTCCCCAGCTAAAGCAAAAACTATAGAAAAATTCTTAGGTAAAGACTTTGAGGTAAAATCAAGTTTTGGTCACATTAGAGACTTAGCTAAGAAGAACTTTGGTATTGATAAAGAGAATAATTACAAGCCTATTTATGAGATATCCCCTGATAAAAAAAAGGTTGTAAATGAACTTAAAAAGAGTATTAAAGATAAAGACCTAATTTGGATAGCTTCCGATGAAGACCGTGAAGGAGAAGCTATAGCTTGGCATTTATTTGAGGTTTTAAAACTCAAATCAGCTTCAACAAGGCGTATTGTTTTTCATGAAATCACTAAAACTGCTATTGCAGAAGCTGTTGCAAATCCGCGAGATATAAATATTGACCTTGTAAATGCACAACAAGCAAGAAGAGTACTAGACCGACTGGTTGGTTTTGAACTCTCTCCTATCCTTTGGAAAAAAATTCGTCCATCGCTATCTGCAGGGCGAGTACAATCAGTTTCCGTTCGATTAACGGTTGAACGTGAACGTGAAATTCAAAATTTTAATTCTGATGGAAGTTATAGAGTAAAGTCCATTTTTAATTTTGAATTAGATGGAATAACAAAAAGTATAGAAGCTGAACTAGATAAGCGTTTTAAAACCTCTAAAGAAACAAAAGAATTCTTAGAAAAATGCAAAAATGCAAAGTACAAAGTAAGCGACGTTACTAAAAAACCAGCAAAACGATCTCCATCTGCTCCCTTCACTACATCAACATTACAACAAGAAGCTGCCCGTAAATTTGGTTATGCTGTTGGACAAACAATGCGATTGGCTCAAAAGCTTTACGAAGCTGGCCACATTACATATATGCGTACCGATTCAACGAATTTATCAGACTTAGCATTAAATACTGCACAAAAAGAGATTGTATCTGAATTTGGAGAAAAGTACTACAAAAAACGTCAGTATAAGTCAAAAGCTAAAGGTGCGCAAGAGGCACACGAAGCTATTCGCCCAACTTACATTGATAAAACTTCGGCTGGTGCAAATGCTCAAGAGAAAAGAGTTTATGAATTAATTCGTAAAAGAACAATTGCATCACAAATGTCTGATGCAAAATTTGAGAAAACACAAATTAACATTGATGCTTCAAACTCAAAATATAATTTTATTGCTAAAGGTGAGGTACTAGTTTTTGATGGATTTTTGCGTGTTTACATGGAATCTAGCGACGATGAAACTGAAAAGAAAGAAGAACAACAATTACCTGCATTAAAAACAAACGATATTCTCTATTATCAAAAAATTGATGCTCGTGAACGTTTCAATAATCATCCTGCTCGTTATACTGAAGCCAGTTTAGTTAAAAAATTAGAGGAACTTGGAATCGGCCGTCCATCTACTTATGCACCAACTATTTCTACTGTACAAAATAGAGGCTATGTGCTTAAAGATACTCGCGAAGGAAATGAACGAAAGTATCAAACTTTAAGTCTATCTAAAAATGGGAAAATAACAGAACAAGTTAAAAGCGAAATATTTGGTTCAGAAAAAAACAAGCTATTTCCTACTGATATTGGAATTGTTGTAACCGATTTTTTAGTTGAGCACTTCGAAGAACTTATGCAATACAACTTTACTGCTGAAATAGAGCAAAAATTCGATGATATTGCAATGGGAAAAATTAAATGGCCTAATATGATTGATAAATTCTACAAGCCATTTCATAAATTAGTGGATGATGCGCTAAAAGCAACAGCACAAAAAATTGGAAATAGACTTGTAGGAAATCATCCGGAAAATGGTGAACCAATATATTCTAAAATTGGAAAATTTGGCCCTTACGTTCAAATAGGCGAAAACCCTGTTGATGGAGAAGATCGTAAACCAAAATACGCGAGTTTAAGAACAGGGCAACATATTGATACTATTAGCTTAGAGGAAGCATTAGAGTTATTTAAGCTGCCACGAGATTTGGGTGAATTTGAAGATAAAAAGATTGTAGCCGCAATTGGTCGATTTGGTCCATACATTCGTCATAATAGTAAATTTGTTTCTCTAAAAAAATACGATGAAGATCCACACACAATTGAACTCGAAAAAGCAATTGAAATAATTGGACTCGCACGTGAAGAAGAAGCTAAAAAAACAATTAAAATTTTTGAAGGCGAAGAAGTTAAAATTTTGAATGGTCGATGGGGACCATATATTTCGTATCAAAAAAAGAACTTTAAAATACCAAAAGAAACCACACCTGAAGATCTTAGTCTGGAAGATTGCATGAAGCTAATTAAAGAATCGGGAACAAAAACGACTAAAAAACCATCAGCAAAGAAAAAAACGACAACTAAAAAGAAAGCGCCTGCTAATAAAAAAAGTACGACTAGAAAAACTACAACCAAAAAGCCTGCAAAAAAAAAGAAAGATGATAACTAATGATTGATAGTAACTATTTAGCTAATTTTTTAGACCCGATTGAAGAAAAATCAATTAGTAATGCATGGGATTTAAGTGGTAGTTTTTTTCATACGGAAAATAATATGCCTGATAGTATAGCTATTGCCAATTGTCAACTTTTTTTTTTAGGAGTTAGCCTGAAAACACATAAGAAAAAAAATGCGTTTTGTACTTTAAGAAAAGAATTATACAAACTTAGTCTTATCAGCAATTTAAAATTTTGTGATTTAGGTGATATCAAAGCTAATGAAAATAAATCTCAAGTTATTGCTGCATATAAAACTTTACATTGCGAACTTACAAAACAAAATAGAATAGTTTTAGTATTAAGTGATAGCGATGAAATTGCATTCGAGCATTATCAAGTTTATGAAAAACAAAATATTAATATAAACTTAGCTACGATTGACAAGCAAATTAATATATATAAAAGTAATGCGACTTCACAATTTTCGTATTTAGGTAAAATACTGAATTCAAAGCATAATATTACAGATTTTACAGCTATTGCAACGCAGGAATATTTCATTCAAGAAGAAGAAAAAAAGATCCTAAAAAAAAATGCGTTTACTGAGATAGGACTTGGAAAAATTAAATCTAAGATAAACCGAATGGAACCAAGCTTACGAGAAGCCAATGTGATAAATTATAATTTACAAGCTCTGCAAAGCTGTATTGTGCCATCTATTAAAAACACATCCCCAAATGGGTTAGATGTAAGAGATGCATGTATTACTAGTGGCTACATTGGAGCTTCGGATAAATTAAAAAGCACTGCAATTTACCCATACCATGAAGATTCAAACTCTAAAAATCAAACTACTAAACTTTTAGCCCAAATAATTTGGTATTTTTTAAAAAATTACTCCGAAAAAATTATAGAAATTCCTAACGAAAATGATTTAAAGTTTACAAAATATGTTGTTAACTACAACAATAATAACACTACAATAAGCTTTTACAAAAGTAATATTAGTAATCGGTGGTGGATAGAATTTTTACAACATAATAAAACATCAGCCATATTTCCTTGTAATTATGAGGAATATCAAATGGCAATAAATAATCAAATTCCTGACGAATGGATAAATTACTTTAACAAAATATCAAAAAATGCTGAAAAAAAATAAAGTATTTGATTTATTATAAGACAGTTTAAGAATGAAAAAACTAAAATATTTATTTAGTATATTAATCGTACTCATTTTTGTTGAATTAGCACATGCACAATTCAACCCACAATTCTCATTTCTACAAACTACACTTTCGTACCACAATCCTGCCTATGTAGGATACAACCAAGGAATATGTGCAACAGCCTTAAACAGAAATCAATGGGTAGGTTTTGAGGGAGCACCACAAACAACCGTATTTCTATTAAATTCACCCATTAAAGTGATTGGAATACCTGGAGGTATAGGTATTAGTCTTTACGACGATAAAGCAGGTCTTTCCCACAACTTCAACTTAAAAGCACAGTATTCTTATCATACTTTTCTAGGTTCAGGACAATTAGGAATTGGCGGAGGAATTGGCCTAGTTAACCTATCATACAGTGGCGAATGGATTGCACCAGAATCAGCTGCTGGCGATGCCTCTATACCTTCAACAGGAGAAAACAGAATGGCTTTGGATGCTCAGCTAGGTATTTATTACATAAAAAATAATTTAAAAATTGCATTTTCTTCAGATCATATTAATCAAGCAAATATTAATTTTATTGATAAAAATCCGCCATATTTAGCCAGACATTACTATTTATATAGCTCATATATGTTTGATTTAAGTGCTTTAAGTATAAACATTCAACCAGAACTCTTAATAGTATCGGATGGAGCAAGTATTCAAGTAAATACAAATATAATAGCAGATTATAATAATAAATTTTTTGGTGGTTTTTCATATAAAATTGGCGACATTGCTGCTTTAGCAGGAATAAGATTACTAGATGGAATAGAAATTGGAATCACTTATGGAATTGCCAGTAATAAAATATCAAAATTTAGTTCAGAAGTCTATTTTAAATATTGCTTTGATTTTCAGAAAGATAAAAAGCCTAGCAATTATAAAAGTGTAAGATTTTTATAAAAAATGCACAATTTTTGTAATAAAATTCAAAACAAAGAGTTTACAATTAAAGAGAAACCAACTACAATTAATACCCAATGATAATGAGAAAGTTTTTGTTTATTAGTATTATAAGCGCCATAATTATTTCAGGTTGTAGCCCCAAGGAGACAGGTGATCTTCAAGGCGTAATAGGGCGACCAACTGGCTATTTTGAACCAAATCCATTTGGAATGGCATTTATACCAGGCGGTTCATTTAACATGGGCCCAGCAGAACAGGATATAGCCTATACATTTAACTCACAAACAAAAACTGTTTCAATAGACCCTTTTTGGATGGATGAGACAGAAATAACAAATAACGAATATCGTCAATTTGTTTATTGGGTGAGAGATAGTATGGCACGAGGACTATTAGGCAGCCAAGATCCAGAATTTTTAATTTCAGAAGATGAAAATGGAACTCCAATTGCACCACCATTCTTGAACTGGGAAAAGGAAATAGATTGGAATGATCCAAATAATGCTCCAGTATTAGAAAAAATGTTCTATTCTAAAGAGGAACGCTTTTTTCGCCGCAAAGAAATTGATACCAGAGAATTAAATTATTCATATTCTTGGATTGATTTACGTCAGGCAGCTAAAAAAACAAATAGATATAATCAAGAAACAAAAAAATATGACGGTGAAATAATTGACAATAATGCTGTTCGTAAACCAATTACAAGTCGAAAATCATTTATAATGTCTAATAACGTTAATATTTATCCCGACACATTAGTTTGGATGTCCGATTATACATATTCATATAATGAACCATGGGCAAAAAATTATTTTTGGCATCCAGCCTTCGACGAATATCCAGTAGTTGGTATTACTTGGGTACAAGCTAACGCATTCTGTGTATGGCGAACAGAGCTACTAAACAACTATCTGTCTAAAAATGGTCAGTCCTATGTTCAAGACTTTAGACTACCTACCGAAGCTGAATGGGAATATGCAGCAAGAGGCGACTTAGATTTAGCACCATATCCATGGGGTGGTCCATATACTAGAAATTTTAAAGGATGTTTTATAGCAAACTTTAAACCACTAAGAGGTAATTATGGTTCAGACGGTGGAATTAGAACACTTGCAGTAGCAATGTATGCACCAAACGGTTATGGACTTTATGATATGGGTGGAAATATTTCTGAATGGACATCAAATGCATTTGACGAATCAGCATATAGCTTTACTCACGATTTAAATCCTGATTATACTTACAATGCTCTTAAAAGTGACCCCGAAGTTTTAAAACGTAAAGTAATTAGAGGAGGTTCGTGGAAAGACATAGCATATTACATGCAAACTGGCACAAGATCTTATGAATACCAAGATACAGCAAAGTCATATCTAGGGTTTCGTTGTGTTCGTTCATTTATGGGAAGAGATATTTTTGACTATGCAGGATCAGGTGGAACCCCTTAAAATCTTAAGAAATAAATATTAAAAACATTAAATTTTAGTTTAATGTTTTTTTTATAAACTTTTTTTTTATAATTTTAATTTCTGAAAAACACTTACAAAAAAAACGATAATTATGGGATCATCAGAATTTTTAGAAAGCCACATGTTTAAAAACATTATGGCAAAGGTGTATGGTATGGGTGCGGCAGTAGTAATTGTTGGTGCATTATTTAAAATTATGCACTGGCCTGGTGCCAACGAAATGCTTATATTAGGCTTAGGTACAGAGGCAGTTATTTTTACAATCTCTTCTTTTGAACCTTTGCACGAAGAAGTAGATTGGAGTCTAGCATACCCTATATTAGGTGGTGCTTCACTAGATGACGAAATTGCTTTTGCTGCTGAAACTGGAGCTGGAACCAAAACAAATGCAACTTTAGCAGTTCCTCAAACGGAGGCACTTGAAAGGTTTAATAATATGCTCGATAAAGCTGGGGAAAAGGGAATTTTCGAAAAATTTGGAGAAAGCCTCGGTGAACTTAATGGAAAAGTTGCTCAAATGTCTGATATTTCTGATGCTGCTCTTGCAACAAACGAATATAGCAAGAATATGAAAACCGCAGCAAAATCTGTTGAGAACTTTTCTGAGAATTATCAAAAATCAGTTGAATCAGTAGCAGACTCTGCACAACAATTATCTGAAACATATAAGCAATCAGCAGAAACTATTAGTTATTCAGTTGATAACCTTTCTGATGCATACGGAAAAGCTGCTGTGAAAGTAAATGAAGGTAATGACGAACTATCAAATGCTTATCAACGTTTGACTCAAAGTATGGATTTAGACTTCTCAGAACTTAAAGCTGGAAACGGTGAGTATGGTTCTCAGATTACCACACTTAATAAAAATCTTACAGCTCTTAATGCAATTTTTGAGTTACAACTCAACGAAGCTGATTTAGACAAAATGATGTCTGATTTAAATACATCAGTTGAAGAATCTAATAAGTATGCAGGTGAAATCACCAAACTAAGAGAAAATTTGCAGGCATTAAATTCAATCTATGGCAACATGCTTTCTGCAATGACATTTAAAGGATAAACATTAAAACAAAAACCATAAGATATGGGACACGGAAAAGAATCCCCGAGGCAGAAAATGATTGGTATGATGTACTTGGTGCTCACCGCTTTATTGGCACTTAACGTGTCGGCGGAAGTACTTAATGCTTTCATTCTGGTCGACGTTAGCCTTAGGAAATCGTACGTTGGTATTGAGAAAAAAAACGATGCAGTATATTCACGGTTTGACGAGGCAATGACAGACCCTGGTCAAAAGGCTAAAACTCTACCATGGAAAAAAGAAGCTGATGAAGTAAAAAAAATAGCCGATTCACTTTTTAATTATATAGATACTCTTAAAAATTTATTAGTATTTACAGCTGAGGGCGATGAATCAGAATATATTAGCACGGGCGGAGATCCTCATCATTTAAAAGCTAAACAAGAAAATAATGTTGGTGGTCAGTTAATGTTGTTAGAAAAAAGAGCTGATGTACTTAAAAAGCAAATAAACGACATGGACTCTTCGTTGGTAGATGTCATTATTAGAACTGCACCTAAAGGAGATACATCAAAATACAGTTCTATCATTGATGGTATTCGTACAACTTTAAAAACTGACTCAATATTAGGTCATGTGGGAGTTGTTTCATGGCAACATGGATATTTCGACCAATTACCAATGGCGGCAGTACTGACAATGTTATCAAAACTTCAATCAGATGTAAGAAGTGCAGAATCAGACATATTAAATTACCTTTTAAGCCAAATTGATGCAGGCTCGTGGAAATTTAATAAAATTGAAGCAATTGTAAATGCTCCAACAAATTACGTATTAAAAGGAAATAAATATTATGCTGAAGTGTTTATTGCAGCAAGTGATTCAACCACAGATCCAGAAATTGTACTTACTGGAGGAAGAAAACTTCCAATTAAAAATGGTAAAGGAATACAAGAATTATCTCCATCCTCTACTGGATTTGTAAAATGGGGCGGAGTTATCAGGATGGAATCACCAGTTTCTGGCGAAATGTTAGAATATGCCTTTAATAGTGAATTTCAAGTAGCTGAATCTGAACTGATTGTATCTCCAACTCAAATGAATGTTTTTTATATTGGAGTACCAAACCCAGTAGATGTTTCTGTTGCTGGTGTACCAGCCGACAAGGTTGTTGCTTCTATTACTTCAGGAAATTCTATTCGTAAAATCAAAGGAAGTCAACACGTTGTAAATGTAAAACGACCAGGAAAAGTTTATATTTCGGCAACTGCAAAATTTGACGATGGAACAAGTAAAAACATGGGCCGTAAAGAGTTTCGTGTAAAACGTGTTCCTGACCCAATTGGTAAAGTTGCAAATAAAACAGGTGGTTTAATTGAACGAAATATTCTTTTAGCTCAGCAGGGTGTAAAAGCTGACTTGGAAAATTTTGACTTTAACCTTAGATTTAAAGTTGTTGCCTTTACTGTTTCTGGTTCTGTGAGAGGTTACAACGAAGAAGAAAAATCAAGAAGTTTTAGGTTCACAAATGCTCAAAAAGAGTTAATTAAGAAAGTATCTTCTGGTAAAAAAGTTTATATTGAAGATATAAAAGTAAAAGCTCCGAATGGCGAAATAAGGAATCTTCCTTCTGCAGTAGTTTTTAAAATCAGATAATTCCGTAATTCGAAAAATAATATACAACCCACAGGACATTCTTGTGGGTTGTTTTTTTTATATATTTAAACAATATCAAATAATCTAAAGCGTTTACATTACACCGAACTTCTTCAAGTAGTAGGAAATAAATCCAACCAACTTTCAGTAGATTGGTAATACAAATAAATATGTTTTTTGGATTTCTAAAATAGCTTGATATAGTAGATTTCAATTACTGAAATTACAAAAAACAATTTAAAGGGAAATTTTAAACAAATAAAACAGGCTGGATTGTAATAATGCGAAACATAATTTTTTATTATAGCTAGTCATAATTTAAAAACCAATGAAAAAATTAATTTTTATTGCCAGTTTATTAATTGCTTACTTCAGTTTCGGCACAAAAAGCCAAGCGCAGGTTTTAGACGCAAATTTTAAGCAAGAAGTTTATCTGAAAATTCACACACCTAAAAAAATACCTGCTCCTGAGCAATTTATTAGAGAAGCAGATGTTATGTGGTCAAAAACAATTTGGCGTAAAATTGACTTGCGCGAAAAAATGAATCATCCGCTTTATTTTCCAGATGAAGGTCCAATGGGGACCAGAATGAGTTTGATTGATTTGCTTTTATGGGCTGTTGACAATGGCTATATTCAAGCCTATAAAACAGGTGAAATAAATGAATTTAAGCTTCCAATCACCATGAAAGAAATTAATGAGCGTATGGGTGCTAAAGAAACTGAAACTATGCGTGAGAATATTGAAACTAGCCAGATGGAAAAGGTTAAAGTTAAAATTCCTGCAAAACCTAATGAGGTTAAAGAGTATTTAGTAAAGGAAGTTTGGTTCTTTGACAAACAACGTTCGGTACTTGACGTAAGAATTATTGGAATTTGCCCAATACGAAACTATTATAAAGAAGATGATATTGACAAAGAGGATCTCTTGCGTAGATTACTTTTCTGGGTGTACATGCCAGATGCTCGTAGAACCTTTGCTAACCACGAAGTTTATAACCCATACAACGACGTACAAAGTTTAACTTTTGACGATTTATTTCTTAAAAGGATGTTTAATAGCTATATAGTGCAGGAATCAAATGTTTTTAATAATAGAACAGTTGAGTTATATAGCGTTGGTATTGACCAACTACTAGAGGCCGATAGAATTAAGGAAAAAATCAGAAATTATGAACTTGATTTGTGGCAATATTAAAAAGAAATTATAAAAAAAGAGAACTTTAAAGTTCTCTTTTTTTATAATAAATCCTCTCGTTTCTTGAGTCTAATGTCGTTTACAAACTGCTTTATATTTTGTTCTTCTTCTTTTCTACACACCATTATAACATCATCTGTTTCAACAAAAATATAGCCTTTAAGACCTTCGAGGACAATAAACTTCTTTCCAGTATCTTTAACCACCGTTTGTTCAACATTATATGTAAGAATATTATTCAAACCTAAAACATTATCATTCTCATCCTTATCTGAATTATCATATAAAGCACTCCATGTTCCTAAATCTGACCAACGAAAATTAGCCTCCATTATATACACATTTTTAGCATGCTCCATTATTCCATAATCAATAGATATGGATGGGCAAGCACCATAAATGCCCTCAAGAATCTGGCTTGTGTAGTTATTCTCTAATTTACTAAATTGCTTATAAATTTCAGGCTGATATTCCATAAACGAGTTATCGATTGTATCCAAAGACCAAATAAAAATTCCAGAATTCCAACTAAACTCACCACTACTCACAAATGTTTCAGCCAATTCCTTATTTGGCTTCTCTGTAAAAGTTTTCACTTTAAAAACTCTATCTTCAACCATTTCATCAGCCTGTATGTAACCGTATCCAGTTTCTGGACGTGTTGGCTTAATTCCTAATGTTAATAGAGCCTTTTTTCTCATAGCAAAATTAATCCCATCAAGAATAGTGTCCTCAAACTTTTGAATATCTAAAATTAAATGATCAGCTGGTGTCACAATTATTTGTGCTTGAGGATTTTTTTTCTTTATTATAGCATTTGCAAACGCAATACAAGGTGCAGTATTTCTCCGCATTGGCTCTGCTAATAGGTTTTCATGAGGAATTTCAGGCAACTGTTTCTTAACTAAATCAAGATAAATATCATTTGTAACAACTAAAATATTCTCTGGAGGAGCTATATTCTTAAATCGATTATACGTAGATTGTATAAGTGTCTCTCCTATTCCTAAAATATCCAAAAATTGTTTTGGTTCAACCGTTCTACTGTATGGCCAAAAACGACTACCAATGCCGCCTGCCATAATAACAATATAATTATTACTCATAAAACATTTATTTTTTAATCATATCAAAACCAGTATAAGATACTAATGCTTTGGGTATCCTTATTCCATCTTCAGTTTGATTATTTTCCAAAATTGCTGCTAGAATTCGTGGTAATGCTAATGCACTACCATTAAGAGTGTGTGCTAATCTTGGTTTTTTATTTCCTTGCTCTCTAAACCTTAGTTTTAAACGGTTTGCCTGAAATGATTCAAAATTAGATACAGAACTAACTTCTAGCCATTTTTCTTGTGCAGCCGAAAAAACCTCAAAATCAAAAGTAAGCGCAGCCGTAAAGCTTAAATCACCACCACATAAACGCACTATCCTATATGGTAACTCTAGTTTATTAATTAAAGATTCCACATAACTAATCATTTTATCCAAGGTTTCATAAGACTTATCAGGATGCTGCACTTGTACAATCTCTACTTTATCAAACTGATGTAAACGGTTTAATCCACGAACATCTCTCCCCCATGCACCAGCTTCTCTTCTAAAGCAAGGAGTATAAGCAGTATTTTTTATAGGCAAATCTTTTTCATCAAGGATTACATCTCTGTAAATATTTGTAATTGGAACTTCCGCAGTGGGTATTAGATAATAATTATCGTCAGTTGCATGATACATCTGACCTTCTTTATCAGGTAATTGACCTGTACCAAAACCAGAGGCCTCATTCACTAATAATGGCGGAATAAATTCTTCGTAGCCTTCTACACGAGCTTCATCCAAAAAAAAGTTAATTAAAGCACGTTGTAATCGAGCACCCTCTCTTCTATAAACAGGAAAACCTGCCCCAGTGATTTTATTTCCTAAATCAAAATCAATAATATCATACTCCTTTATTAAGTCCCAGTGCGGCTTAGCATCTTTATATAAAGTTGGCATTTTACCGCCATTGCGAACCAAAACATTATCAGCATCTGATTTGCCTAAAGGAACTGTTGGATGAGGAATATTTGGAATTTGAACTAAAATATCTCGTATAAAACTTTCTACTTCGGTTAGTTGCAATCGCATTTTTTTGGATTGCTCACTTAGTTCTGATGCATTTATTTTAGCTTCGTTTGCCTCTTGAGCTTTACCCGCTTTAAACAAAATGCCAATTTCTTTTGAAAGATTATTCAGCTCTGACAGAGTATTGTCAAGGGTTGCCTGTATGCTACGACGCTGAATGTCTTGTTCTAAAAACTGGCCAATTAGTAGCTTTGCATCAAAATTCTTTATCTTAAGTGCAGATATTACACTTTCAGAATTATCCTTTAGGTAGTTAATTGTAAGCATAAAATTATTTTATAGCTGCTAAATTAAAAAAAAACTCCCTGCATTTAGGATGCAAGGAGATATTTATACAGTTTTTATGAAAATAAATACTATTTTTCATCATAAGGTAAAACCGATATATATGAACGGTTATCTTTTTTCTTTTTGAAAACAACAGTACCATTAACTAAAGCAAAAATAGTATGGTCTTTTCCCATTCCTACATTTTCACCTGGATGATGCTTAGTTCCTCTTTGGCGAATTAATATATTTCCAGCTTTTGCAGCTTGACCACCAAAAATCTTAACACCTAATCTTTTACTTTCTGATTCGCGACCGTTCTTTGAACTACCCGCACCTTTTTTATGTGCCATGCTCTATTTTTTTTTATGCTTGAATATCTTCTATTAAAATCTGAGTAAATTGTTGACGATGTCCATTACTTTTTTGGTAACCTTTACGTCTTTTCTTTTTGAAAACAATTACTTTATCACCCTTAACATGCCCTAAAACTTTGGCTGTTACCTTTGCGCCTTCAACATTAGGTTTCCCAACTTTAATATCTCCGTCATTATCTACTAATAAAACATCTGTAATCTCTAGGCTTGCACCTTCTTCACTATCTAATTGATGAACAAATATTTCATTGTTTTTTTCTACCTTAAATTGCTGACCAGCAACTTCCACAATTGCGTACATAATCTATTCGCTTTAATAATTTATCAGGTGGGAATTAACACAATCCCTCTTCTTAACCTGTATAAAATCCAGTTTGCAAATTTATAAATATCCTTTTCTTTTCACAAGTTTTTCTATACTAAATTTCAAAATTTCTAAAGCGTTGAATCTAAGATAGATTTTATAATTGACGAACGCCCCATTGTAAAATAATGAATATTATTACATCCAAATTTGTATAGTTCTTCTGCCTGTTTAATTGACCATTCTACTCCTGCCTTAATAACATCATCTTTTTTACTGAATTTTGAGACCTTTTCAACAAGTGCTTGAGGTATATTTACAAAGAAAGTTGATGGAATGCTGGCTAATTGAGAAACTGCCGTTATTGGTTTTATTCCAGGTATTATTGGCACATTAATTCCAGAATTTCTACATTTATCTACAAAATTGAAAAATTTTTTATTATCAAAAAACATCTGTGTAATAATAAATTTTGCTCCAGCATCAACTTTTCTCTTTAAATTTATCAAATCATATTCACTATTTGGTGCCTCAAAATGCTTCTCTGGATAACCAGCCACTCCAATTATAAAATCTGTTGCTGTAGAATTTAATAATTCATCATCTAAATATTGTCCATTATTCAGATTCATAATTTGATTAACTAAGTCAGATGCATAATTATGCCCATTTGGATCAGCTTCAAACTTATTTTCAAAACGTGAAGGGTCGCCTCTCAATCCCAGTATATTCCTAATTCCAAGAAAATGTAAATCTATCAAAGCATTTTCTGTTTCCTCCTTACTAAATCCACCACAAATCATGTGTGGAATTACTCTGATATTATACCTATGCTTTATAGCTGCTGAGATTGCAACAGTTCCAGGCCGCTTATGAATAGTTTTTTTTTCAATAAACCCGTCCTTTCGCATCTTATAAGCAATTTCCTCCCTG
>DAOVUO010000130.1 GCA_030632545.1 Bacteroidales bacterium | reverse complement strand
TCAATGCCTTATAAACATTTAACTGCCTGCGCCGAACATTGGGGAAACATTGATACCTATAAGCTAAATATCAAAAAAAAAGTGCCAATGGCACTTTTTTTTTTAATATTCTTCAAACAAATATTGTTCTCTATATGATCGATATTTTTGAATTATTTCATCAAATAAAATAGAGGTCATCCCACCCTCTTCAAGTTTATCATAACTTTTTCTGATATCTTTAAGCATATTTGATACTCTCTGAATATCAGAATTTACTGCAAAAACTTTCATGTCAAGCATAGTACGATAAAGATACTCAATTAAATTGTCGATTGCAGGTGCTTGCATTTCAACCATTTTAACAATATCAGGATTTTCACCAGAACTAGGGAAAGCATTAATAGTAAGATAAACACTTTCTAACCAACTACCTACAATTATAAACGGAAGAACATTCACATCCTCATTCTCCTCTAAATAATTACATGTCTTCCAATAAATATCATTAGAAATTGAGTATAATGAATCTGCTTCCGACAAATTAGCATGAAAACGCTCTACCATCGTCTCACTATATCCTATATCAATTTTTAAATTGGCAGCTAATATCTGTGTAACTTTAAAATACTCAACTGCCTCTTCTTTATTCTCTAAAATTGAGCAATAAGCCAAATCAGCAGAATAAAAGCCCAAATTAATAGCCATATCAACCTTACGTTTAAACCTATCATAAGTTTCTCTAGGATTAAGAACGCTCGCATCAAAAGCAGGCTCTTTTTCTCTCAAATACTGATACAAATCAACTGGTAATGGCAATTTATATTTTGTATAAACAAGACTCTGGTTATGCATATATTGCATAATTGATTTGTTACTATTTAGAGAGTCTACTTCTTCTATTCCCTGTACGTTTACATCGCTCTGTTTTGTCTCAGAATTACACGAAATGCCAAACATAAAAATTGAAAAAATGGCGAATAAAAAACTAAATTTTAACTGTGTATATTTTTTCATACATATCTTTTTTACATGTTTTACTAAGTATTCACTGTAAAAATACAAAATTAAACAGTATTAAATATAATAATAATGTATTTTTTACAGAACTATGCTAATCTATTTTATTTTTATGAATTATTTGTTATTAATACACCATACGTACCACAGTGTACACCTACATCAGAGAAAAAATTACTTGAATTATTATTATTATTCAAACAAAATAACTTATTTGCTTTGAATTAGTGATTAGCTAGAATCCGTTCTAACTCTACAGAATTTAAACTTAACAAATTTGCCGTATCAAGTACGCTACTTGCTACACTTGCATTATTCTGTGCATCATTATTTAATTCTGCAATAGCACTATTTATATGGGTCAAAGTCAAACGCTCTTCTTCCAAGCCATTTGCTAAAGTTTCGGTATCATTTGTTAATAACTTCATTTTTTTATTTAAATCAACAATAAATTCACCAAATTTTGTTGAACTTTCTGATATACCATCCACTAGATTTAGAACCAATCCTGCCGTATCCCTCGACACTTCCGATAATTTACGAACCTCATCGGCAATTACTTTAAAACCACCTGAAAATTCACCTGCCCTAGATGCCTCTATAGAAGCATTTATCGCTAAAACATCTGTTTTCTCAGCAATTCCTCTTATTGTTTCAGTAAATTCATTTATTTGCAATGTTTCTTTTTGATACTTGGCAAAGCCCTCTTCTAATTCAGACAATTGCTTTAATGCAATTACAGAAAACTGTGCAATATTCTTAGCATTTAAAGATCCTTGAACAATTGTTTGAGTTATTTCTTCAACGGAAGTTGAAACCTCCTCTACACTTGAAGCCTGCCTACTAACTGCATCAGTTATCATAACTTGACTTTTCTTTAGTTCACTAGCTTGGCTTTTCAATTGCTGACTAACACTTCTAACAGAAGAAAATAACACTTCCAACTCACCAATTTGTGAAGTTTTATTACTTGCATCCTCAGAAACATCAAGTGCATCAGAATGAAATTTATTCACAAAAAAGATTACTAAATAAATACCTGTAACGGCAAAAAGAAAATTCATATATCCAGTCTGAACAAAATGAGAAAATTCATTTACTATATCAGCATGGAATAAAAAATAGATTAGATTAACAAACACAACAATTACAACAAAATTTAGAGTAATAAATTTTCGATCAGAAAAAAGAGCACCCAACGACATAAATAACAATGCCATATAATAAGCTGCAACGTAATAATTTATATGAGTTCCTGAAGCGTATGCAAACAAAAAAACCATAAAAACAATCACCAATGACGAGGGTAATAAATTTCCAGCAAATTTCAAATTTCCTTTTCGAAGAAATATCAAATCAATAATAAAGGCAAAACTGAGTATGAATGGCACCCCTAATTTTCTTATAACCGAATCTTTATATTGTCCTGTATAAAAATTGAGAACCAAGTAAAGTAACATTAAAACAAAGCCAACTATATTGATGAAAGCCAAAGCGTTGGCTTTGGAAAGTTCTAGTTTGCTCGTTGTTTTTACATTTTGCGTAAAAAACTTAATTAAACTTTTCATAAAAAGTAATTAGAGTGAATTATGCATCCATATATTTTTGAAGGAGCTGGTTCATAAGCTCTTTCAACTTACCAATTTGTATTGGCTTAGTTATATACTCATCCATTCCAGCATTAATACAAGTATTGCGATCACCTTGCAAAGCATTAGCAGTAACAGCAATTATTGGCGTATATGAATTAGTAGATTTTTCAATTTCACGAATTTTTGATGAAGCTTTAATTCCATCCATAATTGGCATCTGAATATCCATCAGAATAATATCATACTTAGTTCTACCAAATATATCCAATGCTTCTTTTCCATTATTTGCAACATCAATATTTGCCACAAATGTTTCTAAAGCCAAAAGAATAACTTTTTGATTAATTAAGTTATCTTCAACAAGAAGAACATTTGCACTTTTCAAAGCATCCACTGAATCAACACTTTTAATGACATCAACATCAGTATTCTTAACAATTTTTACTTTTTCAGGCTTATCTTTCTCTTCAACTCCTTGCTTCTCAACTCTGTCAAACTGTCCTTTTAGACCAATTAAAGAAAAATCTTCCTCAATTGTAATATATAATTTACAATTAATATACTTACACAAACTCCTAACAAGCTTTATGTCAAGAAGTTCCAATAACTTATCTTGGGATTTATCTTTTATCTCTTCTGGTTTAGCAATATGAAGTTTGCCAATTTTTTTTATTTGAAAATTATAATGAACGCTATCCTCATAAATCGAATCTGCAAGTAAGTCTATTTCTATAACTAATTTTTTTTCTGAATTGTATTTTCTAAAACTTTCTAAAATTATGAATAATATTTGCTTAAGTTTTATAGGATTCCCCATAACTCTGGAAGGAAACTTCTCATCAATTTTTAAATTTATAGACAAATTTCGGTTCTGACTTTTTGAAAAATTAATGAAATTATTTAAGGTTAAATAAATATTATAAACAATTTTTTCGGTCTCATCATTAACTCTCTCTATATAGATTTTATTTCGCTTATCTAAAATTTCGACTACTTCAACTAAAGTAAATGCTGAAGCAGCAATTGTATCAAGATAATCTTGTTGAATATCATCTAACTCAGTTTTAGCAAAAAAATCATTAATTCCAATAATATTATTCAAAGGAGTCCTAAGCTGATGTGAGAAACTATGTAAAAAATTTTTCTGCTGATCAATTTCAGCATTTAATTCATATTTTTCTTTTTCTAATGCAATCATATTGCTAAACATAAATCGCATAAAAAAATACAATGCCCCTCCAAAAATTAAATAATATACTGAAAAACTAATATAAAATTCAAGATTAAAATCACGCTGAAAATAATAATGTAAACTCAAAAAGACAATTAATACAACAAAAATAATTACAGGCGTAAATCTCGAACGATTATATAAAAAAACCAAAAAAGCAGGTAAAACTGCTGCCATATAAAAATAGTCAACAAAATGCTCTTTTGCACTAACTCTGACTATTAACAAAGACAATAAAGTAAATGACACTATAATTTGTGAAATTTTACTTTTTTTAGTTTTTATTAATCTCAAAAAATCCAATAGTAATAAGACAGAAAACGCACCTATTATTATACTATTATTAAAATCACCATAAAGATATTCTCTTATTGATGTAACAAAAGTCAATAGCATAAGAACAATTACTAACAAACGAATTATCGCATAACTTGAATATAATTCGCCACTTACATGTTTTTGATTAGAATTCACAATAATACAGTTATTATTTTATAAAAGCCACATTCTTTCAATTGGCAGTTTAAAGATACAATAAAAATGCTTATTTTTAAATGTTTTTAATTTTTTTTGAATATGAAAATAATTATTACCATTGCTTTTGTGCTCATAAATAGCACCTTTGGATATTCGCAAGAAAAAAATTTAGTCAAATATTTTCGTGGCTTTATGCTAAATGAAGGAATTTATTTAAATTTTTTAAATTTTCAGCAAAATTCTCCCATTCCAAAATCGAGTTTTTTAACTGAATACGATAAAAATTCAATTCATTTTTATGATCAATTGTTCGAAAATAAAAAAATATACTTAATAACGAAACATCAAGACACAATATCCATTGAAACAGAGGCTATTTGGGGTTATTCTGTAAATGGTTTTGCCTATATTCAACTTAATGGTTATTTTTCAAGAATTCATCAAATTGGAGCATTATCTCATTTTGTTGGAAAAAAAGTAATAATTCCTAATAATTATGTGGATCCATCGTCTTCTTATTGGCGAAACCAAACTTTAAGAACACAAAGCACTAAAGAAGTTGCGCAAGAATTTATTCTTGACTTTAAATCTGGTGTAATTGTAGAATTTGACTTGAATCCATTAGAAGAACTTTTAAATTATGATAAGGATTTGTTTATTGAATTCAATAATTTAAGTCAAAAGAAAAAAAGACAACTTAAATTTTTCTATTTAAAAAAATTCAACCAACGAAATCCAATATATTTTCCTTTAAATTAAGTTTATTAACCCTATGAATGTAAGTTTATGACTGATTTTGTAACACAAGTAACTGATTTCTTCAATATGAGAAAATATTAAAATCATGTCAAAAAAAAACTACATTCATAAAATTTGTATAAATATGAAAAAAGCTATTTTTATTATTGCTCTATTTGCTTTCAGCATTCAAAGTATTGCTCAAAACGCAGTTCCTAGTCCAGCTACATTAAAAAAATTCAACAAATCA
Organism: Bacteroidales bacterium; assembly: GCA_030632545.1. GTDB lineage: Bacteria > Bacteroidota > Bacteroidia > Bacteroidales > DYOH01 > DYOH01. The sequence continues at coordinate 1,621 of DAOVUO010000130.1, read as the reverse complement.
ACTACTTACGTTGTGCTTGATCAATCAATGTTTGGAACTACTTACAACGAAAAAATTAAAACCGCAATGGATGTACACTGGAAAATAACTCCTTATGAGTTTATCACTAAGTCACAATACAATTTAAAAAGAGAAAATCATAATGCATCATTTTTAGCAAAAACAGAAGTTGTTTTTAAAAATGACAAACAAAAAATTCCATACCAGTTTCTGAATTTAATGATGGGAAACATATCGGCTCAAGTAACACTAATGCCCGACATTGCAAATTTCCCTTTGGCTTACACCGATGCAAATGATGATAATTACTCTTATAAACTTGGTATGATTCTGATTTTTATGCAAAACCATATCAAAACTCTTGAAGAAAATCCAAAATTAACGGAAAAAACAATAATTAAATATTACAATAATAATAGAACAAAAATTCACGACAAAACTCTATACATTCTTAAAGAAGAACTAAGTAGTGAAATGAATACAATAAATAAAATAAAAACACGCTATCCACATTCGGTTAAAATAGTTGACAAAGCCACTATTGAAAAAGCAATTACAGAAAAAGATGAAAATGTAGTTTTTTTTCATGTAGTAAAACCAGAAAAAGAAAGTCCAAGGAAAGAAAGATGTTACAAAATTATTATGGGTGCTAGTGATGCTCATTTATACTATTGGAACATGCACAAAATCTCAGAAAAGAAACCAGCAGGAATCTTGCCACAAGATTTTAAAGCCCTTTCGAAGTAAGAAACTAAGAGATAGGCGACTAGAAAACTTTTACTAATCGCTTATCTCTATTAGAAAAAATCATTTCCCCAAAAACGAGCACCAACACCTAAAGACTCTTCAATACGTAATAATTGATTGTATTTAATAATACTTTCACCTCTGGATGTTGCACCAAGCTTAATTTGTCCAGTATTTAGACCAATGGCTAATTCAACAATACTTAAATCATCAGTTTCACCTGCTCTATGACTGACAATACAGTTCATTCCATTATTTTGTGCTAATTCAACCGCATTAATTGTTTCTGTTAATGTTCCAATTTGATTAGGCTTAATTATAGTTGCATTTGCAGCACCTACTTGCAAGCCTTGCTGTATCCGAGATGTATTTGTAACAAACAAATCGTCGCCCACAATTTGTATTTTATCTCCCAATATATCTGTCAATTTCACCCAAGTATCCCAATCATCTTCAGCTAAAGGATCTTCAAGTGAGACAATTGGGTAAGCTTTAATAAGTTTTTTCCAGTAATCAATAAATTCATCACTTTTATATTGTTTATTTGATGATTTTAAGGTATAGAGATTAGTTTTTTCGTCAAACAAATAATTAGCAGCTGCGTCTATAGCTATGGTAATCTGCTCTCCTACTTTGTATTTTGCACGTTCTATCGCCTTTATTATTAATTCAATTGCATCTTCATTATTTTTTAATTGAGGAACAAAAGCTCCGTCTAAACCAAGACTTACTTCAATTTTTCGGTCAAATAACTCTAATTCTATATTACGAAAAACCTCTACTCCCATTCTTAAAGCTTCAGAATAAGAATTAGCTCCGTTTGGAATAATCATGAACTCTTGAAAATCCAGATTATTCAAAGCATGTTTTCCAC
>DAOVUO010000449.1 GCA_030632545.1 Bacteroidales bacterium | reverse complement strand
TTTAGCATTTGATTTAATATAGATTCACGAATATATGCTTTTTGGATATTTGCTTTAAAATATGGAAACATAAATTGGATACGTGCTAGTTCTGCTAAATACTGAAAGGGATCGAAATTCCTAGAAGTCAAAGAATCAATAGCATAATTACGAAAAACATTTATAGTATCGTAAATTTCTTGATAAGTCATAGGATAATTAATTTCGGCTAAATATTCTTTAGTATTTGTTCCTAATGTATCAATTTCTTGCTTTACAAAAGGCCTTAAAGGCAACTCATGCACGTCCTTCCAAGTTAAACTATCATGTATAAAATAAGCAATAATTTGTAACTCTTTAAGCGATTTTTGCTCTTTGATAGAAAAAACCATTGATTTATTCCCAGATAAACTATCTATATAAATAAATTCATTATAAACCCTTTCATCAACAATAGACGCAGCATCATAATCATTATAAAGTTTATTTTCGTAAAAAACCATTAAACTATCATCCAGATAATCGTAAATAGGCATATATCCGGGTAAAAAATCATCAATATATATACTATCGTACCACCAAATGCTATCAACAAAAAAGTATTGGATATAGCGTTTTTCAGTAATAACATTAATTTTTGTAACACTTAATCCAGAAATAGTATCAATATACTTTTCTTCATCACCAATATATGTTCTTTCATCCTCATACCCATTGCCATTAAAATGCGAAATCTTTTGAAGAGATTGAGCACAAAGGCTACTAGCTATAACAAATTGCAGGAACAAAAAAAACGAAAAACTAATTCTCACACTTACAATATTTAGGTATTTTTTCACACAAATTCTTTAAATCAGCCTTTAATATAAGCATTCTGCTCTTTATAGCCACAATTTGACTTTGCATCTCAGCAGCTGACAAATTATCGGACAAAACTTTTATCAAATTTTGGAGTTTCTCTCTCTCCTTCTGCATCAATATATATTCGTCTAAATATACAATAACATACTGAGGCTTACTAATTGAATCAGGAAATTCCTTAAGTACATTATTATTTATACATTCCTCTTTTAAAAGCATTGTAAAAACCAAATCGCTGGCTAAACGATGTTGTTCTTTCAAATTTAATACCAAGCCTTGCTTAATATTTTCTTCGTGCCTATCATTAAAACTACTAACTGCTTTATTTAATTCAAGTTTACATGTAAAACAATAAGTACGATTTGCCATATTCTTCACTTTCTCAAATTCGAGTAAATTACCGTCGATAGCCTGTAAACTATTTAGTTTTTTCACTTCTGACTCAAATACTTCACTATATTGCTTTTGTTCTAAATCCAAAATTAATTTTGTAATTGCTGTAGTAACTTCAGATTTTTGTTCACTTTTAGGCAATTCCACAGCATAAATTTTACGCAAAGCTATCTCTCGTTGCTCTGCATTTAAGTTCATCTGTGGTTTAGTCTCAAAATCATATAAAACATTTACTAACTCCTTAATATTCTTAAGATTTGTATTGGACTCAAGATACAGTTCGGCATTTAACAGAATGGCCTCATATTTTGCTTTAAAATCATTATTAAACGATGTATTATTCTCGTACTCAACAAGTCGAGTATAATATACACTTTTAAGTTTACGCAATTCACTTAAAATAATAAAATAGTTTTTAGTAAAATCTTCGGTTATTTTATTCTTATAATTTAACTCATAATTATAGATATGCACCTTTAATTGAGCAAATACTTTCAAAAAATCAATGAGCTTAAGCTCTTGTTCATAAGATTCTGCATTTATTAATTTAGCCTCATAAGCATTTTCAATTTTCTGCTTTCTCTCAGATATTTTTTCAAAATCAATTTCATCACCAACAATTGGGTCAGACACATAGCGTGATTTATAATTTACAATTACAAAAAATGGATATTTTTTATACTTTATTAAATCATAAATCTGATTTTTACTTAATACAATATATCTAGCTGTGTCAAGTAAATTTTCGATAGCATCATCTCTTACAATAATTTTTTCGGCTCCCGAAGGCTTAAAAACATAAACATTAATTGAGTGAATACGTTTATTAAAATCCTGAGACTCATAAATCCTAATAGTATTAGAAAATTGATAGTGTGTATTCATAACACTACTTTCCATGAATTTACCAAATTCGGCAACAAGCTCAAGTGCAGCAGTTGGCGTAGAAAATTTTGCTATATTCTGAAGCTGAATAGAAATAATTTTAAGCACCTTATTGATATCTTTTGAGCTATAAGCTTCTGCCTTAATTTCGGCCTCAATAATATCGCTTTTTCCAACCATTGGTAAATTATCCATTAAGCGAATTTGCTCATATCCTTTACTAATATTTGCTTTATAATTTTGATCTTGATCTTCCTCAATCTGAAAACTATATATTGGATAAACAACATCACCACCCATTATTGATTTAAGATTTGCGGTAATTAAAAGCTTTTGCAAATCAATCTTATCCTTTTTTCGCATTTTTTTACCTTTTGATGCAAAATCTCTACGAATAACATCGTTAAGCAGCAAATTAAATTTTTCTGCATTGTATAAAAACATGTCGGTAGACAGATATTGCCACTCAGCTGTAAAATTAAAAGAAGATTGCTTTTTTATAACTGGCACAGTTTCTAGCGAATACTGTGCGTAACTAAAAGTGCTATAAGCAAAAAATAGAAATAAGAATATCAGTTTTTTCATAGCCAAACTAAATTTCATAGAAAAACTTAAAAATATCAATGACAAAAGTAGAAAATATCTTTAGAATAAAACACCTTTAAAATAAATCAGAGCATTCCATGTTTTTTTTTGAAACACCTTTAATTAACTAATTTAAACTCCCTATTTTTTATTCACCAGAAACATTTTATTATTTTCCAAAATCACCAAACCTGCTTTTGTACTGTAAATTTCGGATAAGGCAGAAACACCTTTAAATGCAAATTTTGTTAAAATGCTTAAATTTAGAGAATCACGAACTTCAATATAATTATCAGTACAAAAAAACA
>DAOVUO010000141.1 GCA_030632545.1 Bacteroidales bacterium | reverse complement strand
TTAATAAAGTTATAGTGCCGGACAATTTTGTTCGGCATTTTTATTTAGCAATTCCAATGGTTTTGATTACTTTTGTCCCCTTAATTTTTGTGCTATAAACCATAGCGATTATAAATAATATTTTGCTGAATGTCAGTGGTTTTGTTGTGCTTTTTTTGGCATTATGCACTTTATATAACACCACAAAATTATATCGCCGCCAATTAGTTATTGCGGTATTACAATATATATTTAATAAATTTTTTAATTGAATTATTATAGATGGATATTTTTGAGAACGGAAAAAAACTTCCTTTGGTCGAAGAATTTTATACATTACAAGGCGAAGGCTATCACATGGGTAAAGCTGCATATTTTATTAGAATAGGTGGTTGTGACATTGGATGCAGATGGTGTGATACTAAAATTTCGTGGAATGCGAATATTCATCCTTTAGCTGATGTGGATACATTAGTAGATAAAATTAAAGGCTATCCTGCTAAGTCTGTGGTTGTTACTGGAGGTGAGCCTACAACTTATAATCTAAATTATTTATGCAATAAGCTTAAAAATGAAAAAATTGAAACTTTTTTAGAGACTTCTGGAGCTTATGCACTAACTGGGGAATGGGACTGGATATGTTTATCGCCAAAAAAAAATCAGCCACCAAGAGATGAGTTTTTTAAAAAGGCAAATGAATTGAAAGTCATTATTTTTGATGAAGATGACATAAATTGGGCGGAAGAGAATGCTGCAAAAGTTAATTCGAATTGTAAACTGTATTTACAACCCGAGTGGAGTATGCATAAAGAATGGACACCTAAGATAATTGATTATGTTAAGCAGAATCCTAAATGGCAAATTTCTATTCAGGCGCATAAATTTATGCATATTCCTTAGTGCTTGCTAAATATTGTTCAACAAACTTTTTAGCTAGATTTATGCGATGTTGATTTTTACCAGAAATAGTATGAAATTGGATTTTGTTTTCAATTAAACAATTTTTATATTTTTTTTGAAGATCCAAACGGTTTTGTCCACTATTTGTTCTAATTCCATCTTCTATCCAGTTTAAATCCGTATCACAAAGAAGAAAAAGGCTGTCAGAATACTTTTTGATTTCATTATCGAGCCATTTGGGATATTTTTTATAGTCATAAAGAAACCATTGCTTAGTATTAATTAATGATGTATCAATAAATAAGAGCTGAGTTCCGTTGCTTTCGTATGCATTTTCTAATAACAATTGAGTTTCGGCAATAGTTTCGATATCAATATATCCAAATTTACCATAAAAGTATTCGACGTATAATCTACCATATTCAGGTAAATAGTCGGCATTAAATATTTGTGCTAAATTAAATGCTAGAGATGATTTTCCTGTTGATTCAGCTCCTTCTAAATATATTTTTATCACTTTGTTTTATATTTGTAAGTTTTATACTTTGCCAGTAAGGCAATTTTGAAAACTTATATCTTACCTTAAAACAGGTAAGTTTAATTTATATTTTGCAAATTTTAAGGTGAATTACTCTTTTTCCAAGCAAAATAACCATAAAATGCCATAATTGTGTAAACACTAAATAGAATAACAGTCGAATATAGTTCTTTTTGATAGTATAAAACCAAAGAAACTGAGTCGACAACAATCCATATTAGCCAATTACCAATGTACTTTTTAGTAAGCATCCAAGTTGCAACAAAACTTGCAGCGGTTGTAAATGCGTCCCAATAGGGGATGGTTGAATCGGTGAAATTTATTAATATATAGGCAATTACCAATGTGAAAATTGCAATTATCAGCAAAATAATTGTCCATATTTTAGTACTTGCATATTGAATTGCAAAATGTTCATTTGGATTTTCTTCTGCTTTTTTCGACCAATATATCCAGCCATAAATACTAATTCCAACATAATAGAATTGTAAGCTCATATCAGCGTAAAATTTTGCCGAAAAATAAACATAAGCATAAATAAATGCACTAATTAAGCCCATTAACCAGAGTAAAATATTTTGTCGGATAGAAAAATATAAGTATACGAAACTAATAATTGTAGCAGTTAGCTCAATGTAGTTAGTTGTTATCCAGCTAATAATGCTATTCATTGGAGTCAGAGACAACTGTGTAGTTAGCAAAATACTCTTTATGGTTAAATAAGAAAAGAGCTTTGTTTACAAATTCATCATTTAGGTTTATTATTTTTTGGTAAGTTCCATTTCCATATAAATATTCACCAAAAAAAGCTTTTGCTAAATTCAAAAAATTGTGATTTTGTTGTTGTTCCAACTGGGACTTATTTTTACTAATAACATCAGTAAATTTTAATTCAGCTATATTTTTGTCAGTAAACCTGTAATTATCAGTAAATTCAATTTCGTTATAGTTTTTCGCAATCTTTGAATATTGAATGCTATAATCAATTAATGATTTATTAAATAATCCGCTTGCGATAAATTCCTTTTGTGCTGAACTATATTTAATTGTATCAAGCGGAATAAAGTAATCTGGCATAATACCTTCGTAGCTGTACAGTATTCTATTGTTTATTTGACTTTTATGTTCGGTACTGTCGCTAGGCATATTTTTTTCTGCAATAAATAATTCACCAGATTTAATTCTGTCGTTCAGGTCGTTGCGATAAGAATTATAGCCAGATGTAAATGGCTTTTGAATCATTCTGCCACTAGGTAAATAGTATCTTCCAACGGTGAGCCGAATAACCGAACCATCGGATAATTTAAATGGTCTTTGCACCAGAGCTTTACCAAAAGTTCTTCGTCCAACAATAATTGCTCTATCCCAATCTTGAAGTGTTCCTGCAACAATTTCGGAAGCAGAGGCACTGTATTCGTTTACAAGCACAATTACATTTCCTTTAGTAAAAGAACCATGTTTTTTTGTTGATAAGAATTTTTCTGTTTTAAGGTTATCGCCTTTGGTTGTAACAATATTTTTGTGCTGCTTTAAAAATTCACTTGCCACATCAATAGCAGCGGAAAGAAGTCCACCACCATTATTCCGTAAATCAAGAATTAAGTTTGATGCCCCTTGATTGGTAGTATTTCTAATTTCTTTGACTAATTCTTTATTACTGATACTAGCAAATCGTGAAAGTTTAATATATGTAGTGCTATCATTAATCATATAAGCAACATCAATACTCGAATAAGCAATTTTTCCACGTATTACTTTTATGTTTTTTATTTTATTTTCAAAGGGGCTTAATACAGATAAATATACATTTGTTCCCTTTTCGCCACCAAGTAAATTATGAATTTTAGTTTGCTTAATTTTTTTATTTGCAACAGGAATATCATTAATACTTAAAATTCTGTCGCCTTTTTGTAATCCTGCTTTAAATGCTGGACTTTTGCTTAAAACTGCTACTAGTATAATTGTATCTTGTAATAAATTATAGCGAATACCAATTCCTTTAAAATGGCCACTTAAACGGTTATTCATATCGCCAATTTCTTCCGAAGTAAAATAAGAAGAGTGGGGGTCGAGTTCGTGTAAAAAACTATTAAAGATTTTTTTTTCTAGTGTATCGTAATTAATACTATCAACATAATGCTGTTGTACAATTTTGCTAATTTGAGAAAATTTGCTTGATATTTCAATTTGAGCAATTAAATTTGCTTGAAGTGAAAATATAAGAAATATAATATAAAAAACAGATTTAGTCATAATTACAAACAGATTTTATCTAAAGTTCTTATAAAACTTTGGTAATTGTATATTATTAAGGTTGTTTTAGCCAAATAATTAAAGTATAGTAAATTACATTCGGTTTGGAACGTCTATTCCTAAAAGTGAAAAAGCATTTTTAATTACCTGTCCAATCGTATCTGAAAGAGTTAATTTAAATTCTTTTTTGTTGTTATCAGATTCTACAAGAACTTTTGTGTCGTGATAAAACTGATTAAATTCTCTTGCTAGCTCATAAGTGAAGTTTGAGATTAAAGCAGGCGAATATTTTTGAGCTGCTTCTTGCACAACTTGCTCAAATTTATATATTAATTTAATTAAGTTTTTTTCTTTATCTGTAATATCAATATTTAGCTTGGCACTATAGCTAATATTTTGTTCCTTGGCCTTACGTAATAATGATTGTATTCTGGCATAAGTATATTGAATAAATGGGCCAGTATTTCCATTAAAATCAATACTTTCTTTTGGATTAAACAGAATTGTTTTTCGAGGGTCAACTTTTAGAATAAAATATTTTAGTGCCCCCAATGCTGTTGTATAATTAATTTTTTCAGCTTCATTTGCGTCCATTTCATTCAATTTACCTAATTCTTTTGACATTTCTGTAGCCGTTTTCACCATTTTGTCAATTAAATCATCAGCATCAACAACTTTTCCTTCTCTCGATTTCATTTTACCTTCAGGCAATTCAACCATACCATACGATAAATGGAAGAGATTATCTGCCCAATTGTAGCCTAATTTTTTAAGCAAAATTTTGAGTACCTTAAAATGATAATCTTGTTCATTACCAACTACATATACATGGTTGTTGAACTTATAATCATTGTGTCGCAAAATGGCTGTTCCAATGTCTTGAGTCATATAAACTGCTGTTCCATCAGAACGTAAAAGTAGTTTGTGGTCAAGTCCTTCGTTTGTTAAATCGGCCCAAACAGAATTATCTTCCTTTTGATAAAGAGTATTTTCCTTTAAGGAACGCATTACCTCAGTTTTGCCTAACTTAAAAGTATCTGATTCATAATAAATTTTATCAAAATCAACGCCTAATTTTTTGTAAGTAACGTCAAAGCCCTTATAAACCCAATCATTCATAGTTTTCCAAAGTTCTCTAACTTCACTGTCTTCAGCTTCCCATTTCCTAAGCATTTCTTGTGCTTCTTTCAAAAGAGGAGCTTCCTTTTTGGCAATATCTTCATCCATGCCAGTAGCAACTAATGCATTTATTTCTTTTTTATACTCTTTATCAAAAAGTACGTAGTAATCGCCCACTAAATGGTCGCCTTTTTTGTTCGCACTTTCAGGTGTAATATTATTACCCCATTTTTGCCATGCAAGCATTGATTTACAGATATGAATACCACGGTCGTTCACAATATTTGTTTTGTAAACTTTATTTCCAGCGGCTTTTAATATTTTTGCAACTGAATAGCCTAATAAATTATTTCTGATATGACCTAAGTGCAATGGTTTATTAGTATTTGGAGAGGAATACTCAACTAAAATAGTTTGGCTTTCGCTTGTTGGTTCTTTAAAACCAATTTTTTTAATATTCTCTTGATTTTTAAGATAAGTAAGCCAAAAATCAGATGAAATAACTAGATTTAAAAAACCTTTCACTACGTTAAAATCACTAATTTCTTCTGTGGAATGAAGCAGAAAATCGCCAATTTGCTGTGCCGTTTGTTCTGGCGACTTTTTTGCTAATCTTACAAATGGGAATACTACAATCGTAAAATCGCCATCAAATTCCTTCTTCGTTTCCTGAATCTGAATTTGTTTATCATCTATTTGTTGCTGATATAGCTCTTGAACAGCCATTTTAAGTTTTTCAGCCAGAATAAGTTCAATCATTGTTTAAGTTTTTTGCGAGCCCTAAAGCATTTTTAGCTAAGTATCAAATGTTTATGAAATAAGCAACGCAAAAGTAATAAAATAAGCCCATTTGGCCTATTTAGAGTATACTTTTTTGCCTGCAATATATGTTGCTTCTACTTTTAGCTTAGGAACTTCGTTAATATCCATTTCCATTAAGTTTTTGCTTAAAACCACAAAATCAGCCTTTTTATTTATCTCTAAACTACCTTTTTCGTTTTCTTCGAAATTAGATTTTGCAGCCCAAATAGTCATTGCTTTTAGTGCTTGTTCACGTGTAAGTGCATTTTCCGACTGAAATCCATTTTCGGGATAATTTTTGTGATCTTGACGAGCAACAGCTGCAAAAAAACCAAATAAAGGATTAATACTTTCTATAGGAAAATCACTTCCATTTGGAAGCCAAGCATTTTGTTGCAATAATTGCTGATAAGCATAAGCACCTTTTATTCGCTCATTTCCAACACGTTCATCTGCCCAATACATATCCGATGTTGCATGCGTTGGCTGAATGCTTGGAATTATATTGTATTCCCCATATTTGTCAAAGTCGTTATTATTAACTATTTGCGAATGTTCTATCCGCCATCTTTTATCATTTTTTTGCTTTAAATGCTTTGCATAATAATGCAATACAAAGCGAACTGCTGAATCGCCAATAGCGTGTGTATTAACTTGATAATTGTTTGCGTTTGCAAATGCACAAATCGAATCAAACACCTCATTACTTGTTAATTGCAAACCTTGTTCTAGGGGTTTGTCGGTATAAGGTTCGAGTAAAAGTGCACCTCTTGAACCTAAAGCACCATCAGCATATAATTTTATGGAGCGTACATTAAGTTTATCTGTTTTATAAATGCCATTTTTTACAAATAATTCTAAATTTGATTTAGTTGCGCTAAGCATTGCATAAATTTGCATTTCTAATTGTTTTGCCTTTTGCAAAGAGTCAATCAACATAATTAAATCATATTCTAAACCTGCGTCATCAACAGTTGTAAGTCCAACTTTAAAACATGAATCTTGTGCTTGCATTAAGGCTTTTATTTTCATTTCATTATTTGGGTCAGGAATTGTGTTGTAAATTAAATCAACGG
>DAOVUO010000177.1 GCA_030632545.1 Bacteroidales bacterium | reverse complement strand
GTAATTCCAATCCTATCCGACAGTTCTGTAAGAGTCATTTTACGTTTGGCAAGCATTACGTCTAAATTAGTTATGAGTGGCATACTTCAGGAAATTAAATAGTTAGATCGTTTTCTTCTTCCAATTCAGCTCCCCTAATAAATACATTTGCGATAACAAAAATAAGTAGAGCTAAAAAAATAGTTCGATAATCAAAATGAAATCCTGCTTTTAAAACTATTCCCTCAATATATAGATTTTCAATAATATAAAGATTTATGAGATAATTAATTAAATTTGGCAAAAAAGCTATAGCCAAAACAGCATAAGCGATTTGTTTTATATAAATACCATTTTGTTTTACGAAAAAAGTACCAGTTTTTAATCCAAAAAAAATCTTTTTAAGTAAATAGATAATAAAAATATAAAGTAATGCATCAACAAAAGCACTAAATAGTCTATAATAAATAAACTCACGAGATGCATTTTTTAAGTGAAGTCGACCTTCGCCATTTGAAATATATACATCACTAGACACATTTTCAGGACTCAAAATTTCATCATTAATATCAATTCTCTCAAACTGCACATTAAAACCATTTATTTTATTAATATCAATAAATGAACTATTCGTAGCTATTAAAATAAAAATAAAGATAAGTACGGATACAAATATCCATTGCAGATACCAAATAATCTTCAGGATTGTTGAAACAGCTTTAATGAAAGCATACTTACCAGCCATAAAATTGAAATTAATTTATTACACGGCTAATTTAGTATTTTTTTATCGATAAACGATGAAATTACTTTTTTTTGTAAAAATTTCTAAAAAAAATTTCTTGAAGAAGTTTCAAGCTATTTCGAATATAAAAGCTGCTTCAGAAAAATATTTCTAAAACAGCTTTACACATTCCACCACTAGTACTAATTCCTATTCGACAAGAGTTCTAATATAATTCACAATTCTCCATCTTTCGTCAACAGAAGGAATTTTTTTCTCATAATTTGGCATTTCGTCCCTTCCAATAAAACTTTTGTAATACACATCGCCATCAGTTTGCCCTTGTACCTCAGCATCAGAAAAATCTCTCATTTCAGTATCAAGATCACCTGCTTTGCTTCCATCGCCGTAGCCTTCTTTCCCGTGGCACGATTCGCAATGTTCCTTATACAATGTTTTACCAATATTTGTAGCATCATCTTGTCCTGCTAAAGGATTTTTCATGTCTTTGTACTCTGCCGGAACTGGCCAATCATCCTGAATATCCGTTGTCATAGAAAGTAAGAAAAAACTTCCTGCAACAAATAGGAAACTCATAAATAAATACTCAACTTTTTTTAAACTTTTCATAGTAATTCTTTTTAGAAAAAATTTTAATTAATTAATAAAAAAATAATAGTTAGTTGTTTTAAACTTTTTTAAAACGCCTTCAAATTCTTAGTTTTTAATAATTTGCACATAATTACACCGCATTTTTAATCTTGCTTACCTTGTAAATTGCCAAAGCAAAATTAAACCAAGCACCTAGCAAAATCACGCAAACTGCTATAATCATCCACACTGGAGCCTCGCCTGTCCATAGAGTTCTTACATGCTCTTCCTCAGCATAGGAAACAATAGTTCCCCATTTAATATTTTGAACTTTCTCAATTGTTCCATAATCATCACTATCCAAAACTTTTACAATTATCGTCACATTTCCAGTTGAATCACCAGGCATATCCTCAGGAAATACAGCACTAAAAAAGCCATTTTCATTAGTCGCACCTTTTTTAATCTCATAAAGACTATGCAACCTTTTCACATATACATTAACCTCAGCCCTATTAACTGGAACAATCTCACCATCAGTTCCAAATGAAGAAACATTAAGCTCAATAATCTTTACAGAATCTATTTCATTAAGTGTAAAATCAAGCTCTGCATCCTTTATATTAATGGTTTTTTTTGCCCTTTTAAACTGTGTGCTTTTATTCATCTTTGCAGTAAAACTTGTAAATCCTTCCTCATTAATAGGAAACTTAAAATCCTTTTCGATATATAATTTAGCAAATCCCTCTTTGTTTGATTTTATAGTAGCCAACTTTAACTCTACAGAATCGCCAACAGCAGCAAACATAACATCTTGATCCACCACGGCATTAAATTCTTTTCCATCTTTCCAGTACATTTTAGCATTTAGTACTTTTGTTCCGTTTGGTAGTTTTATATATTCTAACTTTAGTCTAACTTTTTTTGGTTTAATTTCATTTTCCTGAGCTACAGCCATATTACTTATAAGAAACATAACAAATGAAACACTGAATAAAATTTCTTTAATTTTCATATTATAAATATTTTATTTTCTGGTTTTATAGAAAAATTTTAAGCCCTTAGATTTTTCTTCCATTTCGGAAACATTAACAATTGGAGCTATTTTAGACATAACAACAAATGCTAGTACAAAAAATGCAATTCCTGCTAATGTTAAAGCCCACTCGACCCATGTTGCAGAATAAAACACCCATTCTAATCTTTCATCCTGAATTGGTATATATGGAGTTTCTAATGAAGGTATTACTATTAAATACCTTTTCAGCCAAAGAGCAAAAACAATTAAACCAGATGTTATTACTATACTTTTAATAGAACGAAACTGTGGAATTCCAATAACAATAATTGGCAAAATGGCGGCAAAAAAGTTTGAAAACATGAACATAAATCCATATTCAGAAAAATCCCAAAACTTAGCCAATAAAATACTTGAAGTTTTTGCTGAATTATACCATTCGGTAATGTACTCACTAAATGAAAAATAGCCATAAAACAACGCAAGAAGAAGCAAAGTATAGCCCAAAAAATCAAAATGTTCTTTTTTAATACATTGCTCAAGTTTGTAAACCTTTCTGTAAATCCACATAATAATTATAATAAGTGCAATTCCAGAATAGACTGCTGATAGTACAAAATATGGGGCAAAAATACTGTTATTCCAGCCCGGACGTTGATTCATACCAAAAAGCCACGCTAAAAGTGAATAAGCAATAATTGCAGTAGGAATTATTATTGCAGCCATTATATTTTGTGCCTGATGCAATAATCTTTGTTGAGCTTTTGTATCATTATAACCTAATGCCATAATTTTATAAAACTTTTTCCTCCAATTTGCAATATTTAAATTTGGATAATCTCTCAATTTTGCAAAATCTCGTATATAGGTAAAATGCAGATATACAACACAAAAAAACAAATCGGACACAATAGCAATAACATCCCAAATAATTGGCGATTGAATTCGAGCATAAAAAAATAAGTTCAAAAAACGCTCAGGTCTGCCAATACATACTAATATAAAAATTGGCCCCACTATTAAAGAAGTAATTGTTACAATTTCGAGCATTCTAAGCATAGGTCGCCCCCAACTAAAGCCACCAATATGAAAAATCCCGCCAATTAAAGCACCTGCATAACTTAATCCCATAAAAAATATGAAATTAACTGTGTATACACCCAAAACTACATTATCCCTCATTCCAGTAACTATCTGTCCTTTATATAGCTGATAAACAAATGCAAATAAACCTACACCAATAATTGCAAGCAATACAAATACAGTTGCATACCACTTCCTATCTGGCTTTTGAATATGCGGAATAAAACCGCCTAATATATCCTCCCTATATTCTGATTCCATTATTTAAGATTTTAAGAATTATCGCTAATATTTTTATATCTCAATTTTTGCTCATCAGTTAATTTTTCAAATCCTCTTTCGTAAGGGAATTGCCTATCAACTGGCGGTAGATAATAAACTCTAGGCAAAGTGCCCAATTCTTCCAGATATCTATATCCAGCTTTATCCTTAATAGTTTGCTTAAATCGCAATGTTTCTACACCATTACAAATAGTATCTTCGTTAGCATCACCAAAATAAATAGCCCCCATAGGACAGCCAGTAACACAATGAGGTAGCTTCCCTTGCCTACTCATATCTGGACAAAAGTCGCATTTACTAACAGTTCCAGGTATGCGTGGAATACTTGTTTCTGGCGAAAATTCAATATCTACTTCTGGTTTACTCCAATCCTCTGTCCAATTAAATACACGTGCTGAATAAGGACAAGCAGAAACACAAAACTTACAACCAATGCAAGTTTCAGCATCAACTAACACAACTCCATCATCACGCTTAAAAGTAGCGCCAACAGGACAAACTTTCACACAAGATGGATTATCGCAGTGGTAGCAGTTTTTAGGAAACCAATACGGATCTGTATATTCATGATCCTTCATTAAATATACACGCATAAATTCTTGGTCTGGAGTAAGATTATGCCCAAGCTGACAAGCAGAAGTACATTTTCCTGCATTAGCACATCTTGCCAAATCAATTACCATCACAAATTTTCTCCCCGGAATTCCCTTTCGCGCTTCATCACCAACAGGTGGCTCACATGGTGAAATTGGGCAAGCCTTTGATTTATCAATTTCTACAATTTGACCATCAGTAGTTAGTAATTTAATCTTTTCTACATTTTCATCACTTATTGTCACTTTTGCAGTTGTTTCAGAGCATGAGGAAAACAATCCACCAGTAAATAATGTACCAATACCAAACGCAAATCCTGATTTAAGAAAATCTCTACGCGAAGACTCATTTTTGTGTTCATCTTTTGACATAGTATTTGTTTTTATTAGGATATTATTTTCACTTTAACGTTTTTAAAGCTCATTTTTAAATAATTAAACTATAATACTCACATTTTAAACAGCTTAACAAACAAAACAGTACTTAATAATTCAGTGTTTCCAAATACTATACCTATCTTTATATTTATAAAAGCACAGCCATGCAAGCCGCTAACACCAAGAGATACAGAAAAGAAAAAATACATGTATGCAATATTTAGAGATGAGAAAAAGCTAAATACAGGGTTAAATAACCCAAAACATGGGTTATTTAACCCTGTATTTAGCAATAGATACACGTAGTCAAATGTAAATTATATTTTAAGGCAGATATTTAGAGAAAATATAGTTTCTTAGCTCTAAAAGCATATAAAAAAGTAAAATACTCAATAAAATTTATATGTTATAAAATAGCTCCTATTACATATATATACAATTACAAAACACATAGCTAAAAAAAAATAATACGTAATTTTATAGCTAATTTTACAATTAATTAAAAATAAAGACATGAAACTATATTTTATTCAAATCAGCATTATTTTGCTCATGTTTTCTTGTCAAGGACAAAATCAAGAGCAATCGAAAAATATTAATTCTGAAATTCACGAAGTAATTGTACAAGAAGTGATTCATACAAATTCATATACCTATTTACGTGTTAGTGAAAATAAACTGGAAAAATGGTTGGCCGTTCCAAAAATGGAAGCAAAGCTAGGTGGAACATACTATTATGAGGGCGGAATGGAAATGAAAGATTTTCAGAGTAAAGAATTAGGTAGAAACTTTGAATCGGTGTATTTTCTTGAGAAAGTAGCTACTAATCCAAACGAAACAAAAAAAGTAGCTGTCACAAAAACCGAAACGGTACAACCAACAATTGTTAAAAAGAACGTTACTGTTGAAACAATAGAAGGAGGAATTACTATTGCCGAATTATTTGAAAATAAAGAAAAATATGAAGGAAAAATAGTGAGGATAAAAGGCGAAATTACTAAGTATAATGCTGCTATAATGAAAAGAAATTGGATACACATACAAGATGGGACCGATTTTAATGGGAAATTTGACTTAGTTGCCACCTCAAGTATGGAATTTAAAGTTGGTGATATTATAGTGATTGAAGGAAAAATTGCTATAAATAAAGATTTTGGTTACGGTTATTCGTATGAAGTATTGATGGAAGAAAGTGTGAGTAAATAGACCTAACAAATAGTAAAAAAAGAGGCAAAACTAGAATCAATTTTGCCTCTTTTTTTATATAATCCAACTAAGGGATTGTTCCAAAATAACTTGACGCTTTCAACTTGTTAAAAAACAAAATAACTTGGTTTAAAACTGTCAATTTATTCCATCACAATCCCTAAAGTTTCTTTATATTTTCCAAATTTTTATTATTACTATTCCTTATAAATGCAATAATAGCAACAGTTGCAATTACTCCAATAGTATAATAAATAAAATTTGG
>DAOVUO010000052.1 GCA_030632545.1 Bacteroidales bacterium | reverse complement strand
GTAAGTTTTATTTTGTAAGTTTTTAATTGCTTTTGACTTTGTTTGTTATGGCTTGTTTAAAAATTAGGTATAAAGCTTAATCTTTTTTTGTAGATAAAATTAACCATAACTATTAATGTAGCTCTGTAAAAGTTCCAAATAATTTTCACTATTTGAAGAGCCTCTTTTAATTTTTTTTACTTTATATTCTGGCGATATAATAATGTCTGAAGGATAAACTATATTGTCGTATAAAAGCTTTATTAGTAATTCATGTGCACCATTTCCTCTTTTTTCGTAGTTATGGTTGAATTTATAGGTTTGGCCATTAAATTGAATGTTTTTATTACTCTCACCATTTAAATTGATGGCGTAATAATTATTGTTGATAATACGAATAACTTCTGCATTCTGAAATGTTGTTTGTTCCATTTTTTTGCAAAAGCCGCACCAAGGAGTATATATGTGTATTAAAATGGGTTTTGGATTTATTTCCATTTTTTGTTTAAGTTGTTCAAAGTTAATCCAATTAATGCTTGTGTTTTGTGCTTTTAAAAAACTTTGCAATAATAGTAATATGCTAAAAACAATAATTAACTTAATTGTTATTTTGAAATTCATATCTGATATTCTTTTATTGCAATTATACGAATGTAAATACATTTCGCTTAGCTTTTGATTATGTTAAAAAGCAATCAATTAGCTGTTGTATTAACTCTTTTGTGAATGTTTTGTTTACATTATTCACACTGTAATCTTAGTATCCATAAAAAGAAAAAACCCGGGATTAACAAAAGTAATCCCGGGTTGCATCAAGCTTAAATAAATAAGGTTTTATTTTTCAATAAGTTCCACACTACGTTTAACAAATTTGCTTAATGGTTCGCCTTTAAGCATTCCGTTTGCAAGTAATGCTAAATCAATAAGCTGACTAACAATTTTCTGGTCTTTGCCAAAATCAGTAAGAATTCCTTCTTTTTGTTTTTCTACTGCTTCTGTTTTTTTAGTGATTTCCTCCATTTTATCCTTTTCTTCCTGAGGAATTTCTTCTTCTTTTTTATCTTTCTGAAGAGTTTCTAATGCTTCTTTTTGTTCTCCAAGCTCTTTTAGTTCCGCTTTAACATTACTTAAGTCTACATTTGTTGCTTTTACACAAGCCTCGTTAAGCTGTCCAACTAATGGGTGATTTGAATTTACAACCATATTGTATGAGTCAGGAAGTTCGCCGTAGAAACCCATTCCGCCGCCACCCATTTCCGACATATCTTTCATTCTGCGCATGAATTCAGATTGTGTAATGGTAATAGGCATATCTTCTTCGCCCATTGCTTGAAAACTTACAATATAAAAGTCTTTATCTTTTAAATGCGAGCGGAATACTGGTGTTAAATCTTTTTCTTCTTCAGATGTTAGTTTTGATTCAAAAACTTCATCTTTTTCAACTAATTTGTCAATTGTATCACTATCAACACGAGCAAATTTAATATCAGTATCTTTTGTCTCTAAGTTTTGAATAATGTGTGGGTCAAGTTGTCCATCAAGAACTAAAACATCATAGCCTTTATTTTTTGCTGCTTGAATAAAGCT
Organism: Bacteroidales bacterium; assembly: GCA_030632545.1. Lineage (GTDB taxonomy): Bacteria > Bacteroidota > Bacteroidia > Bacteroidales > DYOH01 > DYOH01. The sequence goes on along the minus strand of DAOVUO010000052.1, from coordinate 8,680 downwards.
ATATTGCTCATCGCTATTGTGAGTATAAAGAAATACAATTTTATTATTTTTATCAGTTTGATTTTCTTTTACAATGTTTTTGTATTCTTCAAAAGTGAAAAATTTGTCTTCAGTATTTTTATATAACGCAACTTCTTTTAGTCTATCGTTGAATTTATCGTCCGAAAGCATTCCGTAATTAACGAAAAGTTTTAAATCATCCCATTTTTTTTCAAATTGCTCACGGTCATTTTTAAAGATATCTTTTAACTTATCAGCAACTTTTTTGGTAATATGACTTGAAATTTTCTTTACATTAGGGTCGCCCTGTAAATAACTACGAGAAACATTAAGCGGAATATCTGGTGAATCTAATACACCGTGAAGTAAAGTCATATATTCAGGAACAATTCCTTCTACACTATCTGTAACAAATACCTGATTTGAATATAGTTGAATTTTATTCTTTTGAATATCAAAATTCTTTTTGATTTTAGGAAAATACAGAATCCCAGTTAAGTTAAAAGGATAATCAACGTTTAAGTGAATGTTAAACATTGAATCTGTTTGACCAGGATATAATTTTTGATAAAATTCTTGGTAATCCTTATCTTTTAAATCAGCAGGTTTTCTTTTCCAGACAGGATTTGTATCGTTGATAATTTTATTCTTACCTGTGTCAACCATTTTGTCTTCTTTCCATTCTTGCTCTTGGCCAAATCCGATTGGAATTGGTAAGAAACGACAATAACGATTTAGTAAGCCTTCAATTCTTGCATCTTCTATAAATTCTTGTGATTCAGCGTCAAAGAATAATACAATATCAGTTCCTCTTTGCTCTTTTTCTATGTTCTCAATAGTAAATTCTGGCGAACCATCACAACTCCATTTAATTGCTTGAGCACCTTCTTGCCACGATTTTGTGTGAATTTCCACTTTTTCAGAAACCATGAAAGAAGAATAGAAACCTAATCCAAAGTGACCTATAATATTCTCAATTTGATCTTTGTATTTATCTAAAAAATCGTTGGCACTAGAAAATGCAATTTGATTGATGTATTTATCAATCTCCTCGCTTGTCATACCTAAACCTCTGTCTGAAATAGTCAGCGTTTTAGCTTCTTTATCAAGATTAACTTGAATAGTTAAATCACCCAATTCACCTTTAAATTCGCCACTTTGGGCTAATGCTTTAACTTTTTGAGATGCATCAACGGCATTTGAAACTAATTCTCGTAAGAAAATTTCGTGCTCGGAATAAAGAAATTTCTTTATTATTGGAAAAATATTTTCGGTAGTAACACCAATTTTACCTGTTTTTATAGACATAATTCAATTTTTTTCATTTTGATTCCTTTGGATTCCAAAGTGTATGCCAAGCCATGGATTATGACAAAACGACATTTATACCGATATGATTTTTGTGATTTTTTCCGATTTAGTTGGGAGTAATAATAGCATGAACTTTGTCAAAGCCCATATTTTTAATAGAGTTGTAGATTCTAAGCTGTTTACGTATTTACGAGCCCTAACTTTGACAAAATTCATCAGCCTCCAGTAACATCGGGAAACTATTGTATTGATGTATTACTCCTTAAATTGAGCAAGGATTGTTCTGTCTTTTAGTAAAAATACATCTGTTAATTTGCCTTCATTTTCATGGTTTCCTATTTTGAGCTTTTTTCCTAATCCTCTTCCTGTACGTGCTAACGACTTCATTAAACTTGGTTTTGCAACAATTTCGTAAACCCTATCTTGTGTTTCAATAAATGATACGCTTTCTGTCTCATCTGCAAAACCTTCATGTTTAAAGTTAATAACTATTTCCACATTACTAGAATCTATTCCCTCGATAGTAATGCTATCTACGTGAAAATTGTTTTTTTGATCACCGTCAACAAAAAGACGGAATTCTGCCAAACTGTCGCTTGTGAAAATGGTTAAAGTATTTGTTTTGATTTGAGCATTTAATGCAAATAAACCAAATAGAGCAGCACTCAATAAAAGTATTTTTTTCATGGTTTTTTTTTGTAAGTATTTGTAATATTGTCTATCCCTGATATGGGTTTTGTTTTATAAAGTTGTATTTTTAAAATGATTTTTTATTTTTTTGTTTAATTGTTTTCATCTTTGGATTCCTAATATCAATTGCTTCAATTAAATTCCACTTTCCGTCCTCAAAAATAAGACCATCATAAGTTCCATCAGGGCCATAATATGCTGCAATTCCCTTATATTGTGGGTCAATAGGAGCTAAATGGTCAAATACTATTGCATTATTCATGTATTTAAGTGTCATTACAGAGCGTTCGTTAAATTCAAATTCAATGTGACCAAATTTTTTGCCTTGTCCCTGAATTAATTTTTCTCCTAGAATTATTAGTCCATTACCCGAAAATCTTATTATATCAATTATTTTTATATTTGATAAAGCATCTTTCCCGTCCCAGCCTAATAATGTATAGTAAGTTTTGCGACCCTGTTCTTTAGTAATTATTTGATAATAAAGTATCGGATGCCAACCTGAATTCCGTGAGGCCATCATTTCTGGAGATTGTAATGATTCAAAAAGCGAATTGAAATTGTATGTTTTTATTCTTTTTTTACTCTGTTGATATGCGAAAAATCCAAAATATTTAAATTCACCATTATTTAACGGAATGCTCCAACTTATAGTAAGAAAAAAATTATCATCTGATTTTAATACTGCTATATACTGAAATTTGAATTCATAATAAAAAGCTTCTCTGGAAAGTAATATTTTACTAAATTCTTTTTCAATTTCTTCTGATAAAGCAATTTTAATGGAATCATTTTGTTCACTTTTTATTTTTTGTTCTAAATCCTTAATTTTATTTTCAGTTTGGTTTATATTTATTTGACTAAGCACACTATAAAAATTGAGGCTAATTAAAAACGTAATAATATATTTTTTCATAATAATGTTTTTTCTAGTTTAGTAAACGTAATTTGATTAGATTTGTGTATAAATTCTAAAAAACAAGTTTATTTTAATTGATTTTTAGTTTTACAGCTTCCACGTCTACAAAAACGTATTTAAGATTAAAGTCTATGAGATTTTCTGTAATTTTTCTATTGATTTTGTTTTTTTCTATTTCTAAAATTAATGCGCAAGATGTTTATATGCTATCAAGACAAGATAGTGCTTTAATTGAAAAGTATATAACTGGAGCTGAAGAAAGTTTAAATGAAAATAAGAAAAAAGAGGCAACTGATTTTTATAATCAAATTGCCATGAAATATTGGGAGCATAATTATTTAGAATTAGGATTAAAATTCTATAAAAAATCACTAGAGTTAAACACTCAATTAGGGAACAGAAATGCTATAGCAATGATTAATAGTAATATAGCATTGATTCTGGCTGATATGAAAAAGTATGACGAGTCATTAATTTATTTTGAGCAAACATTTGTAGTTCGTAAGGCCAAAGATGAGAAAATAGGGATGATTTCGGCACTTATAAACATGTCGGTTGTTTTAAATAATTTAAAGCGATATGACGAATCAATAAAAAAGCTTACAACGGCTTTGGATTATGCACGTGAAATAAATGACACGCAACAAATGCGTAGTTGTTATGGAATGCTTTCAGAATCATATCAAAAAGCAGGTGACTATGAAAAATCAATGTATTATTTTGATTACTATAAAGGTTTTAATGAATTAGTTCAAGGGAAAAAAGTTAAGGAAATACGTGGTGATTTGGAGCAAGAGCGTTTGCGTAAACAATTACTTCAAGAGCAAACAATTCGTGATAGTTTAGAGTTACTTGTTAAGCAAAGAGAAATTATTACAAAAGAGAAAGAAATTGAAGTGACTGCCTCTACAAATAAAAAGATTTTAAAAAATATGAGCAAAAAGGAGCTTGAGTTAGAGGTGCTTAGGCGTGATGGTTTGCTTAAAAAAATAGAGGCCAAACAAGCAAGAGAAGAAAAAATAAGAGCGCAAAGGGTTTCATTTATGATTATTTTGTTCGTAATTATAGTTGGACTTTTAATCTTTTACGCATATTGGCAAAAAAGAAAGGATAACAAAAAACTTCTGGCAATGAATTTCGAAATATTGCAGCAGAGAGAGGAAATTCAGACGCAAAATGAGGCATTGGAACAAAGTAATGAAAAATTGGCTGAACTTAACTACAAGTTAACTTCAAGTATAAATTATGCTCAATATATTCAGGCAGCAATGTTGAATAGAACAGTAAAAATTACTGATTTGGTGAAAGATGCTTTTGTTTTTTTTAAACCAAGAGATGTAGTAAGCGGCGATTTTTATTATTATGCTAAAGTAGATAATAAAGTTATTGTTGCAGCAGTGGACTGTACAGGACACGGAGTGCCAGGGGCATTTTTAAGTATGATTGGTAATAATATATTATCGCGTGTTGTCGAATATGAGAAAATAACTCAACCAGATAAAATTTTAAGTGAATTAGATGCAGGTGTTCGAAGCTCTCTTAATCAGGTACATACCGATAATCGTGACGGAATGGATATTACCTTAATAACAATTGATTACGATAATAATAGTATTCAGTTTGCTGGCGCAGGAAATCCTTTAATTTATTTTATAAATGATGAGCAGTTTATGATTAAGGGGAGTCCTGTTGCAATTGGGGGATATAGTATAAAAAGTGAAAAAGTATTTGAATTGAATGAGTTTAGCTTTGAGAAAAATGATGAAATTGAACTTTATCTATTCTCAGATGGTTTTATTGACCAGTTTAATGCGGATGATAATAAGCGATATATGCGGAAACGATTTAAAGTACTACTTGACGGATTGCATCAAAAGAAGATGAAAGAGCAAGAATTGGCACTTAATACTGAAATTTTAGAGTGGCGTGGACAAAATCCTCAGCTTGATGATGTTATTGTAATTGGCCTTAGAGTGTAATTTTTTATCAAAAGCTATGAAACGATTTATTTTATTTTTTATTACTATCTTTTCTATTAGTACTATAGCTGCACAAGAGCCTGAAGTGATTAAATTTCAGAGTTATAGAGATAGCAGTGGTGTGTTGTTTTGGAATTTGAAGCTTCCGGTATATTTAAGTATATCTTCTTCACCAAGCGGAAACTCTGAACAGTTAAAGAATGATAATCAAGCAGAATATACTCAGCCATATTTTTTTGAAAAAGAGGGTTTGAATACATTTTTTACTCAAGGCGGAATAAATAATAAAACATCAAAAACTAATACAAAAATTAATATTAGTTATCCAGTAATTGTTGATGGTTCTACACCAAAAACAAAAATGCTGTTTTTAAATGCAATAAGTGGCTCTAATAATAAATCAGCTTATTATGGACCAGGTTTAGAAATTCAGATGGTTTCAACGGATAAGTATGTTGGTGTAAAGCAAATTTATTATAGTTTAAACGGGGAATCTTTTAAAAAGTATAATTCAATTTTTACTATTGCTCAGGAGGGGGAATATAATTTAAAATATTATGCTATAGATTTTGTTGGGAATAGAGAGGAGATTAAAACCGTTGTTTTTAGAGTGGATACTAAAGTGCCTGAAACTAAGCATCGTATTGTGGGTGAGTATATCCCCGAGCTTGAGACTTTATCGGAAAGAAGTAAAATTGAACTTTTGCCATTGGACACTGCTTCCGAAATTAAATACACAAAATATCAAATAGATAAGTCTAAACCTAAATTTTATGCAGGAAAGTCTATTCCTGTTAGGTATTTGAGTAATGGTTATCACACTATAAAATATTTTTCGGCGGACAAAGTTGGAAATATTGAGGATACGGTAAGTTATAAATTTTATGTGGATAAAGTCCCACCAATTTTAACTTCTGATGTGCTTGGTGACCGTTTTGTGGTGAATGACCAAATTTATTTTAGTGGTCGTACAAAGTTTAAGCTTATTTGTGTGGATAATAAATCGGGGATTGATAGCTTGAAATATTCAATTGATGATGAACCTTATAAAGATTATACTGAGGCCTTTTATTTGCCACGTATTCCAGGTTTTCATATTGTAAGCTATTATGCAAAGGATAAATTTGGTAATATTACACGTAGCGAATCATGGGAAAATACTAAATATCACAGTTATGGATATTCTGTTGAAAAAATTTATATTGATTTAGTTGGTCCAACTGTGGCAGCAAAATTTACAGGATTTTACTATTTTGTAAATGATACTGTTCTTTTAGGAAAGGATGCTTCTATATTGCTTTATGCTAATGATAATGAATCGGGTATGCAATATATTTCATATAGTTTAGATGACGAACGTGAGGAAACTAAGTTTGAAAAACCAATTAAAATTACAACTCACGGAAAGCATCGTTTAGAGTATTTTGCTTACGATAATGTGAATAATAGAAATATAGGGGAATTGACATTTTATGCTGATTTTGTTCCACCAGTTATCTCGCATTATTTTAGTATTGAGGCAATTGGTGATGAATCGGGTGTGTTAAGCTATCCAAGTAATGTAAAACTTTATTTGGCTGGCACTGATGTTCAGGTAGGGACAAAAATTGTGGAGTATAGCTTAAATGGCGCAGCTAAATTGCCATATATAAAAGCAGTTAAAGGCTTCAAACGTGGTGAGGTAAATGAGATAACTGTTTATGCTACAGACAATTTGAATAATACTTCGTCGGTTGATATTAAGTTTTTTGTGAGAAAAAGGTAGAGGATTTATTATTTTATATTGATGATTTATTAATGTTTAAGAAAAGTAGTTTTTCAGGAAGATAATATCAATGTAGATTTAACTAAAAGTGCATCATTTTTTTGATGCACTTTTAGTTTGTTTTATATTATTCCTCTAACAATTCTTCTACTTTATTTACAAATTCAGCAAATTTTTGCTCGTCGTATCCTATTTCTGCAAATGCAATTTTTCCTTCTTTGTCAATAATATACATGGTTGGATAGCCATTAACCTTGTACATCATGTCCACTTCAGGCTGAATCATAATAATATCATAACTTGTTTTTCTTTTTTTCAGAAATTTGCTCAAATTATCTAAACTGTGTGCTTGATTATCAACCGAGTTAAGTCCAAAAACTTTTAATCCTTTGTCTTTATGCTTTTCGTAGAGTGCCGATAGTGCAGGCATTGCTTTTACACAAGGCGGACAATGTGTATACCAAAAATCTACAATTATTATATTTTTTCCAAGATAATCATTAAGCTTAAATTCCTGCTCATCAGAATAAAAAGAGCCATCGAACATTGGCGCATCATCGCCTATATGTAACATGCTCTCTAGCCTCGAGATTTCCGAATTATCTCCACCACGTTCAATTGGATTTGCTGCTATTATTTCTTTATGTTTCTCTTTTAAGCTCGCTTGATTTACTGTATTAAACTCAAAATTTGTAAAATATAATTCGTCAAAATAAGTATAATCCTTAGTAACTAATTTCATCATTGCCCATAATGGGGTATTTTTCTGTTTGCTAATTAAGTATGTGTGGCTTGTGCTAGCCCCTTTTTTATTTACAGGAAAGTTAATGACTATTTTACTACACTCTACTTCATTATACAATGTGTCCGAAATTAATACTTTGTTTAAACTGTCCTTAATTTGTGCTTGAAATGTTTCAGGATTCAGAAAAATATCAATCCAATCAACATTAGATATTATATTATCTGAAAAATTAGGATATAAAATACTTGTTTTTTTAGGCGGAATTGAAAGATAAAAATCACCCATTTCGTAAACCATATTGTAAGGACGATAATTATTATCTACCCAAATATAACCATTTCTGAGTGAGTCATTTGAATCACGAACAACCCACACTTCGTAAGGAGTAGTTGTAGTGTCTTCACCATTAGAATAGTAGTGTTTTTGTGTTAGTTTGAAATGAACCGACTGTTGTTTTTTATTGTTTTCAACAAGACTAGATACAAAATCACTTTCTTTTTTGTTACAAGCAGAAAGTGATATAATGGCAATTAGAAATATTACACTTAATTTATTCATTATTTTAATTTTAATTTGCGATTTAAAACTGTGCTTATTAATTATTTTCTTCGTATTCAGTTGTTTTTGGCCGTAACATGTAACCAAATCCGCTACCAATAACACCACCAATAATATGTGCAAATTGCGAAACATTATCGCTTTTAAAGCTATTTAGTACTTCTTGACCAACAAAAAGCAGTATTATCAGTATAAAAGTTAGTGGAATACCGCTTGATTTTGTGTTAGTAAACGAAACTAGCACAATAAACATAAATACAATTCCGCTAGCTCCTAACAGTGCCGTATTTAAAAACATAACGTTCATAAGTCCAGTAATTCCTCCAGTGAAAAGTATCATAAATAGCAGATTTTTCGCACCGTATTTTTCTTCTAAAATTGGACCTAAAAGAAGAATAAAAGTCATATTGCCAACTAAATGCTGCATGCTTGAGTAATCGTGACCAACAATGTGCGAAAATAAGCGAAAATAACTTATAGGATTCGACCAATTAAGTGATGGAGGAACAGAAAATAAGTCGACAACTGCCCCTACTGTCCTTCAATTTAGTTCGTTAAGGGGTGTGGAAGTGAGTGCAAAACTTAGTACTACTGGCGAATTGTAATGAATTTTCATATTTTTTAATTTAAGCCTAAATATACAATTTTATTTATTCATAGAAATTGCATTAGTATTTTCATTTTAGATATCTTTATGTTCAGTTCGTTTAATT
>DAOVUO010000559.1 GCA_030632545.1 Bacteroidales bacterium | reverse complement strand
GAATCGGGCTATTTGTACACCAAATACATGATGGGCGGAAATGTGGTTATTATGCTTTTGTTTATTATTAATGCCGTGTTCAGGAGTGCTGGCGATGCAGCAATTTCTATGCGAGTGCTTTTGGTGGCCAATGCTTTAAATTTGATTTTAGACCCTATTCTGATTTTTGGATGGGGATGGATTCCTGCCATGGGAATTAAGGGCGCAGCAATTGCAACAAATATCGGTAGGGGAATTGCAGTTGTTTACCAGTTTTATCTGCTGTTTAGAGGCTCAAAGCGAATTCGATTATATTGGCATGATATTACAATTAGCGTAAACACCATGATACAACTCCTTAAACTGTCAATTGGTGGTATTGGGCAGTCCATAATTGCTACATCAAGCTGGATTGGCTTAGTTCGTATTATTGCTGAGTTTGGTAGCGATGTACTGGCGGCTTATACAATTGCCATACGTATAGTTATTTTCACGCTTTTGCCATCGTGGGGAATGAGCAATGCTGCAGCTACTTTGGTGGGGCAAAACTTGGGAGCAAATAAACCCGAGCGTGCCGAAAAATCGGTAATGACTGCTGGTTATTTTAATATGATTTTACTTGGCATGTTTGCCATTATTTTTGTTAGTTTTCCTGAGGTTTTTGTTCGACTTTTTATTAACGATGAGGCTGTTGTTGCTCATGGTGTTACTGCATTGCGAATAATTAGCTTTGGTTATTTGGCCTACGCTTTTGGCATGGTTTTAATCCAATCGTTTAATGGAGCAGGCGATACCTTTACTCCAACTATAATCAATTTTTTTGCCTTTTGGATGTTCGAAATTCCATTGGCATATTTACTAGCCATACATTGGGGTTTTAATGAGCAAGGTGTTTATTACGCCATAATAGCTTCCGAAACTGTATTAACCATTGTTAGTTTTTATATTTTCCGCAAAGGCAAGTGGAAATTGAAAATGGTGTAAGAAACCACACGATGGAATGTTCTAAGGAACGATTCCATGTGTTGCGTTTCAAAACTTTAGGCACTTCTAACTTCTTCTTCCTCTTACTTTAGCTCACTTCTAACTTTAGCCCACTCATAACTTCTTACAACTTCTTCTTACTTTAGCTCACTTATAACTTTAGACACTTATAACTTCTTCCCACAACTTTAGCTTACTCCCTCAGATTTTATCCGGTCAGTCAGCTTTGTGAGTTTGTTTATTTTTTTTCCTATCTTTACAGTAATAAAGTAAAAGTAACATGCAAACTACAACTGTTTCCATCGTTTTGCCCGATTCTATTAGATTTGATAAACATGCGCAAGCTAAAATGAAAATGCTAAATTCAGGGCTCGAATTGAATTTTAGTTTAAAGGATTTACAGATAAACGAAGGGTATTTGCACTATTCTACAATGGATTTTTTTGAGCTAAGTTTTCCTTATACTATTTCTGTTGAACAGTTTGAACAATTAGGGGAAAGCAATCCAAATCAATTAAAAAAAATAGAATATAATCCTACTTCAATTATTATCAATATGGGAACTATCGGACTTATCAGTGCATTTTCAGTTTTAATTTCTACAACTATTGTAATTTGGAATCGCAAGCATAAACTAGGCAGAATATTTGATGCACAAAGTGATTATATAATTAAAAAGAGAGATGGAAAAACCATAAGACGTATTCCAGATATATCGTTTATAGCATTTAAAGGCTTAGTGGGAGAGGTGTACGACCAAAAAGGTTTTATAAAAGCCAATCCATTTTTTATTATCG